>CACWVH010000011.1 GCA_902764235.1 uncultured Ruminococcus sp. | reverse complement strand
GGTACTGCACTCAAACTACCCTTACGCCGTGTACCGAACGGTACGCACGGTGGTGTGAGAGGTCGGCTGCTCAACTAATGGGCAGCCTCCTACTCGATTCAATAACAAAGGAAGTGGTTATGATAATGTCTATGAAAAAAACTGCGTCAGTCATACTTTCGGCTGTGATCCTCATACTGTCCTGCGGCTGCGGAGCTTCTTCGCAGCAAAACAGTGAAGCTCCTGAAATACCGGCAAAGCAGGATATCACATCCTGCACAAAAGAGCTTTTTGCAATGGACACATATATGACAGTGACCGCCTACGGCGAAAAAGCAGAAAAGGCAGTAGGTGAAGCTCTGAGCGAGATACAGCGTCTTGATGCTCTGCTTTCAACGGAAAATACAGAAAGCGAGATAAGTCTACTGAATAAAAAAGGCAGCGCAAAGCTTTCAGAGGACAGCACATATCTTTATGAAAAAGCAAAATACATATATGACACTACAGGGGGCGCATATGATATAACCATATATCCGCTGATGAAGCTCTGGGGCTTTGACGGCGGAGAGCCGTCACTTCCGGAAGACAGCGAAATTAAGGCGGTTCTTGCAAATATCGGTTCAGACAGGCTGAAATATTCTGACGGGACTCTGACTCTGGGGCAGTCACAGGGGATCGACCTTGGCGGAATAGCCAAGGGCTATACGAGCGGAAGAATCATGCAGATATTTGAAGAAAACGATATCAGCTCCGGGGTGGTATCGCTGGGAGGAAATGTGCAGTGCTATAAAAAAAAGCCGGATGGTTCGCTCTGGCGCTGTGGTATCACAGACCCTGACAATCCTGACGACACTTCAAGTCTGATCGGAAAGGTTGAGGTGGAGGACAAGGCGGTTATAACCTCGGGAGGCTATGAGCGTTTTTTCACTGATGAAAAAAGCGGCGTGACCTATCATCATATAATGGATCCTGAAACCGGGTACAGTGCAAAGAGCGGTCTTAAAAGCGTAAGCATTGTCAGCAGTGACGGTACTCTTGCAGACGGGCTTTCTACTGCCTGTTTTGTGCTTGGCAGGGAAAAAGCCCTGAAATACTGGGAAAACCACAGGAAAGAATGTGACATGATCTTAGTCACCGATGACGGAGAGGTGATCGTGACGAGCGGCATTTCCGGCGCATTTTCAAGCGACAGGGATTTTACTGTATATAATGGTTCCAGATGATCCCACTTAAAAAACAAGCAAAAACAAAGCTTCCTCAGTCAAAAAATGACAGAGGAAGCTTTGTTTATCTTTTCAGGAATAAATATGCTCGGCTGTTAATCAGCAGGATTAAAAAAGCTTTACGTAATTGTACTGTCATGTCTGCTGCCTTGTAGTCACGGAAATCACACAGAGCCTGTGTGAGCGTAGGCAGCTTTGCTACGCTGATTCTGATAATTTACGTGCCGCTGCTGTCGATGCAGGCGTCCGCATCCTTCGGACGCCTGCGAATAAACCAGCGGATTATAAGAACCCAATAAGTAGAATAATAAAACCACTGCCGGCGTGCCGCCTGATAGTGTCAATTCCGCAGGTGGCAGCATCACATACGTTACTACGCTCTTGCCTGTAAATATTGTCGAACCCACAGCTATTACTGACCTGAATTATAAATTACCCGGATCGGACTTTTTTAAGGAAACGCTGATTAATTCATTAATCGGCGTTCAGGGTGTGGGGGGTGCGGGTGTCCGGTGGACACCGCTGCTTCACAGCAGCACCGACCGAGCCGGCAGACGAGACAAGCCCCACGCAGAAACACTTCCGGGTTCGTTTAAACTTCAGAATGCTATTTATTCAGCTATTCCTTAAGTATCTGAATCTGCAAATAAAATATTTGATTTATGCATTATCCACTGAGAGAACAAAGTGTGTTTTTCGCATATTATATACCAAGACAGTTGTAAAGAAAAACGGGACAGACCATCATGTTTTATGACTGTCTTTCGGAAAAATAAAGGATGAAAATGCTCATGGGTCTGTTCTGTTATCGTATAATAAAAGACAGGAGATGAAGTAAATGATCTGTAACTATGACGATTGTCCGTGCAGAAATGAAAGACCCTGCAGATGCAATGACTGCGAAAAGGGTATTATGATACTCGTAAGCATAATCGGAGGTCTTGTTTTTGCAGCGATCGTTGTGCTTCTGTTCATCAACGGCTTCCTTGCTGATCCGGGCTTTGCAGGCTGGACAGCACTTATCAGTGCACTGGTATATCTTGCAGGACTCATTGCGGCAGCCTCTGTTTCCGAAAAAAGCAGGAAATGTATACGCTGCTCTCTCGGATCGCTTATTTTTGGCATTTTCGGCACTATATTCACCGGATATCTCAGCATTTCAGCGGCACTTGCTGTGGGTGAGGTATTTTCAACGGTTATCGTAGCCCTGACTGCCTTTTTCTTTGCCTATATGATAGTCAGCACCCTGTTTCTTATCAGATGTCTGACACAGTGCAGGGAAGAATGACACATCGGACACAAAAATAATTCAAAACGGATATTGCCTGAGTCTGTGCTCCGGCAGTATCCGTTTTTCCGGGTAAGATAAATCTGTATATTCAGGCTGATTGTGATTGAAATGCCTGATGAAAACTATGAATGTCGTTAAAAGTCCTGCGTCACACTGTTTTCTCAGGAATTAAGCAGATCGATTATTCCCACGGCGTGCTCAAGCGAATTGTGATAGGCATTGAAAAATGCACGCTTCAAGGCAAGATTATCGCTTGTGTTCATATATTCCCTGCGATACTTCTTCGACATCCTTGTCTCATTCCTTATCCTTGAGCGCAGCACTGTACGGTAAGACCCTGTTTCTGTCACCGGAGACGGGCGGGGCTCAAATTTGTATCCCGTCATTCTTTTGTACAGCCTCATCAATTCATCTGCGTTGTCCTGACAATCATCTGAAAATTCCTCCAGTATTTCCCTATCACGGGCGTTGGGCGCTGACTTTGATAATGCACGGTACAGCTCTGCATGGTGAAGCTCCGCATTGATGAATTCACCCAGTTTTTTCGGCATATTGCTTATTTTATTCATATGACACCTCCTGCAACGCTATATTATATGCGCCTTTTTAATGAATAATTAATAACTTGCCTTTACCGCATGAAAACAGAGCATTTTTTACTGTTTATGTAATGAAAGAGATTTTGCTTGCTTTATTTCTCGAAAAGAATATTACATATATATATTTTTGCTATAATTAATGATGTATAATTGTTTGCAAAGCAATAAAGCTCCGGGCAGAATGTCTGCTTTGCTTTTTCTGAAGGCAGCTGCTGTGAAGCTCGTCTGATGAAAAAACTGCTGCTGCAAAGCCGGAGCATAACGGATAAGAAAAGGAATAGGGAAAATTATGAGAATGAGAAATAAGCCCTGGGCTAAACCGGAGCTTGAAGCCTGTGACTATTTTATAAAGGAGCCGGAAAAGCTTCGCAATGACTGGGAAAAGCATTTTGCCGAAAAACAGCCCTTTCATCTTGAGCTTGGCTGCGGAAAGGGCGGCTTTATCGCACAGGCTGCAACTAAGAATACTGATATCAATTATCTTGCTATCGACCTGGAATATAAAATGCTCGGACTTGCAAGAAGAAAGGTATCCGCAGCGTATGAGGAAAAGGGACTTGAAACCAAAAATATCCTCCTGACTGCATATAACATTGAAAAGATAAACCTGCTTTTCGGCGAAAATGACAGGGTGGACAGAATATATATCAATTTCTGCAATCCGTGGCCGAGAAACAAGCATAAAAAACACAGGCTGACTCACCCGAGACAGCTTGAACAGTACAGAGGCTTTCTGGTGCCCGGGGGAGAAATACATTTCAAGACCGATGATGATGAGCTTTTTGAGGAAAGCGTCGAATACTTTGAACAGTGCGGCTTTGAGATCAGCTATATCACGAGGGATCTTCATTCCTCTGGCTATGAGCCTAATATTATGACAGAGCATGAAAAAATGTTTTCGGATGAGGGCATACTTATCAAATTCCTGATAGCAGTAATGCGTGAAGCCGGAAAAAATGATGTGAAAGAAACAGAAAACTGACAGTTCGTGAAAAACGGATGTACGTTTCCTCAGAATGAGGTGTTGAGTTGAAAAGTATAAATAAACTGATAAAGTGCACTGCTGCTGCGGTGCTTGCGTCTGTGATGCTTTGCGGCTGCAGTGATATCGGCTTCGGAGATCAGTCGATGCTCCGCCCGCCGAGAGCGACCGGCGATCAGGCGGCTATGCAGCAGATAATCAGCGAAGAAGCAGCAGGCAGCTATACACTGAAATATCCGCAGAAGGGTGAATACAGATCTGCTGTAAATATATTCAAGGACTCCGACGGAACAGAATATGCAGCTGCTCTTTATTCAACAGATAATGATTCCAAAATGCACGTCACCATTATGGTGCATGAAAAGGATAAGGATAAATGGCGCTCTCTCGGAAGCTGCTCAAATTCGGGAACAGGCGTTGACAGAATAATTTACAGGGATATCACCTCTGACGGAAAGGGAGAATTCCTTATCGGCTGGTCAGGCTATAACCCCGGCGTCAATAATCTTGTGGTATATTCGCTTTACAGCGATACTGTTCGTGAAATGGTCATAGATGAATCCTATACCGATTTTGTGATAACCGATATCACAGGCGATAAAACAGATGATATCATGCTTTTGTCACTGAGAAATAATCAGCTGCCGTCAACTGCAACGCTTCTGCAGTATTCCGAGCAGGACAAAAGACCGATCAGTAAATTTGCACTTGAGCTTGATTCAGAGGTGACAGCCTTCAACAGCGTTGTCAGCGGAAAAATAGACAAAAAAACTACCGGTATCGTGATAGACGGCGAAAATGCCCTTGAGCAGAATTCAACTCAGGTCATATATTACGACAAGAAGGAGAAAAAGCTTGTCGATCCCTTGTTCACACAGACTGACAGCGGTGTGAATAAAAATATCACCTCCAGAAAAGAGGTTATCACCTCAAGGGATATTGACGGCGACGGGATAATAGAGGTGCCTGTAATAAGCGAAATGGCTGCGCCAAAGGATATCAAGGCAGGCAATGTATGCAGCTGCACGGCATGGAAGCAGATAAATACAGAGGATCAGTCACTTCTTACAAGAATGAATACGGTTTATAACTATAACGACAGCTATTATTTTGTACTGCCTGAAAGATGGGCGAGCAATGTGACTGCCCTGTCAGACAGTGCAAACAGACTGATGACATTTTATGTATGGAGCAATAATACACTGACTCTCGGAGACAAGCTTCTCGAGATACATCGTTTCAACAGATCTGAGTGGGATAAGAAGGATCAGGGCGATTATATTATGCTTTATACAGTAAACAATAAGGGACGCGAATTCATAATAGCAGCCCAGATTTTCAAAACGAAGTCGGACGAATCTTTGAATCTTGAAAAATCAGAGCTTGAGAACAATGTTAAGCTTATATAAAACTGAAAGGACGGATAAACATGAAAAATATACTTGTTGCAGAGGATGAAACAGCGATCAGGGATTTCGTTGTAATCAATCTCGAAAGAGCAGGCTATAATGTAACTGAGGCTGAAAACGGCGCTGTCGCACTGAAAAAGTATGATGAAGCAAACGGAGATTTTGACATTGCCGTGCTGGATATCATGATGCCGGAAATGGACGGACTCACGGTATGCAAGGAGCTGAGAAAGCGCAACGGAGAGCTTGGCGTGATTATGCTTACCGCAAAGACACAGGAAATGGATAAGGTCACAGGTCTGATGCACGGAGCAGATGACTATGTTACAAAGCCGTTCTCACCGATGGAGCTTGTTGCAAGAGTCGATGCTCTTTACCGCAGGATCGCTATCTCGGAAATGAGAAGCGAAAACAATTTCAAGGAAGAGATCAAATCAGGTGATTTTGCTCTCAATCTCAAGAATCATTCACTGAAGAAAAACGGCAAGCTTATCGAGCTTACTCAGGTAGAATTCCAGATCATGGAATATTTCTTCTCAAATCCCGGCACCGCTCTTGACAGAAGTGCGATACTTAAATATGTATGGGGTGAGCAGTATGTCGGCGAGGAAAAGATCGTTGACGTTAATATCCGCCGCCTGAGAATGAAGGTGGAGGATAATCCTTCATCACCTAAATATATTGTGACAGTATGGGGACTCGGATATAAATGGGAAGCATAAGCTTCTGAGTAAAAATTCCTGACGAAAGGGAGCTTGTCTTTGAAAGGTATTACAAAGCGGTGGGTGCTCAATACATTTGCCGTTATCCTGATAATATTATGTATACTTATAATCGCCTTTGCGCTTATCGTTCAGAATTTCTATTACAACGGTATCAGACAGACGCTCAACGGCAGAGCCAGCGAGCTTGTGAATATTTTCGGTGATTACAATAATGACTTCATTGATACAGCAAGAGAATATGTGGAGAATTTCCCCGACAAGGAAATGATGGAGCTGATGGTCATCAATGAAAGCGGAAAGGCTGTGATAAATTCCACAGGCTTCTCACCGGACAATGATGAATCAATGGTCGATTATGACAGGGCACTGTCGAATACAGAGCATTACGGCGACTGGCACGGCGAAATAAGCTCGGGTGAAAACGTCATGGCTCTGACCAGGGTCATTACAAATAACAATAATGACCCGGTGGGAGCGATAAGGTATGTGGTCTCGCTTGAGGAAGCAGACAGGAAGATCTTTATTGCAATCTCCGCAGTCTGCCTTGTGGGAATACTGATAATGTTCTTTATCTTCATTTCCAGCACATATTTTCTAAGCTCAATCGTGCGGCCTGTCCGTGAGATAAGCGAAACGGCGAAAAAGATAGCACAGGGAGATTTCAATGCCAGAATAGATAAATTCTATGATGATGAGATCGGTGATCTGTGCGATACGATAAACTATATGGCAGGAGAGCTCGGAACTGCCGATAAGATGAAAAACGATTTTATTTCCTCGGTTTCCCATGAGCTGAGGACTCCGCTTACAGCGATCAAGGGCTGGGCAGAGACCATGCAGCTTGATGGCTTTCAGGATAAGCGTACCCTTGAAAAGGGTATCGGCATCATAATTAAGGAGACGGAGCGTCTCGGAGGTATCGTTGAGGAGGTACTTGACTTCTCAAGGATACAGCAGGATCGTATGGTGCTTATCATGGACAGGGTAGATCTTATCGCAGAGCTTGATGAATCCATATATATGTTAAAGGAAAGAGCAAACAGGGAAAACAAGCATATTATCTATGAAGCACCTGAAATGCTGCCGATCATTGTCGGCGACAGGAACAGACTCAGACAGGTGTTTATGAATATCATAGACAATGCATTGAAATATTCCTCCTCGGACGGAATAGTCAATATCAATGCCGATCATGTTGATGATGAGATAATAATTACCGTTGCTGACAACGGCTGCGGAATATCTGCCGAGGATCTGCCAAAGGTCAAGCAGAAATTCTATAAGGCAAATCAGACGGTAAGAGGCTCAGGCATAGGTCTTGCCGTTGCAGACGAGATAATAAGGCTCCATCACGGTACTCTCGATATCGACAGTACAGAGGGAGAGGGTACAACTGTTACCATTACAATTCCCGTAGAAAAGGAGCAGCCTGAGGAGGAACAAACGGAAGAGGAAGAATGAGGGGAAGGTTGACTGAATGAAAAGGGAAAAAACAAAGCTTATTACCTCAATTGGCGGTCAGGCTCTGATTGAGGGAATAATGATGAGAGGACCGAAGAAATCTACCATAGCCGTCAGAAAAAGCGACGGCAGTATCGAGCTTGAGGAAATAAAGCCCCTTGACTGGGCAAAAAAGCATAAGATCCTCAGACTGCCCTTTGTAAGGGGTGTGGTCAATATGATAGATTCTCTTGTAACAGGAGAGAAGGCTCTGATGAAATCAGCGGACAAGGCGCTTGACGGTGAGGAAGAAGCTGAGGTAAAGCCTTCAAAGCTTGACCTGTGGCTTGAAAAGACCTTCGGTGATAAGATACTCAATGTCATTATGATAATGTCCACAGTGATCGCAGTAATTTTCTGTATCGGAGTGTTTTACTTCGCTCCCACATGGCTTTTTAATTTCACTGCTGATGCGCTGCCCTTTCTCAAGCAGCCGGTTCTGGGAATGGAGCGTTTCTGGCAGTCGGCATATGAGGGCGTGATAAGAATAATACTGTTTCTTATCTATATGTGTCTTTGCACGCTGAATAAGGATGTAAAAAGGGTATTTCAGTATCACGGTGCAGAGCATAAGACCATATTCTGCTATGAGTACGGTCTTGAACTGAATGTGGAAAATGTCAGAAAGCAGACACGCTTTCATCCCCGCTGCGGAACAAGCTTTATGGTGCTTATGCTTATCGTCGGTATCATAATCGGTCTGTTTATCCCGGTCAATCATCCGGTTTTAAGACCTGTTATAAAATTCTGCCTGCTTCCGGTCACAGTCGGAGTAGGTTATGAGCTTATAAAGATCTGCGGAAGACATGATAATTTCCTGACAAGACTGATCGCAGCGCCCGGACTGTGGATGCAGCGCATCACAACAAAGGAACCGGATGCAAAAATGATCGAGGTAGCAATACAGGCTATGAAGGATGTTATCCCTGAAAACGGCGAGGACAGGATAAAATGACATACAGAGAGCTTCTGAAAAAAGCTGAGTATGAGTTGTCAGACTCAGGAAACGAAGCCCCTATGACCGAAGCAAGGGAGCTGATGTATCATTTTCTCGGTGCTGACCGGATGTTTCTGCTGGACAGGGCAGAGGATATTGTACCGGAGGAAAAGGAGAACGAGCTTATGCGTGCAGTCGGAAAGCGCAAAACAGGCTTTCCGCTGCAATATATACTGGGCAGCTGGAGCTTTATGGGTACGGAGCTGAGCGTAGGTGAGGGAGTGCTAATCCCCCGTGATGATACAGAGGTCTGCGTCAGGGAATGTATGAAGCTTCTTGACAGCAGGGGGATTGCAGCGCCTGAGATACTTGAGCTTTGCAGCGGAACAGGAGCGATATCGCTTGCCCTTGCAAAAAAGTATCCGAAGGCAAGGATAACAGCTCTTGAGCTTTCTGACAAGGCATTCGGATATCTGTGCAGAAATATCAGGGATAATAATGCAGAGGAGATCGTAAAGCCTGTCAGGGCAGATATCTTCACTGCATATGAGTCTTTTCCTGATCATGGCTATGACGTTTTGATCTCAAACCCTCCGTATATCTGTACAGATGAAATATCCACACTTCAGAGAGAGGTGGGCTTTGAGCCGCAGATGGCTCTTGACGGCGGCAGCGACGGACTTGATTTTTACCGCTGCATTTCGGAAAAATGGCTGAAAAAGCTGAGACATGGCGGTATCATTTCTCTTGAGACCGGCGAGCAGCAGGGTCAGGCTGTAAGCAGGCTGCTTTCTCAGTGCGGCGCTGAAAATGTCCGTGTGATAAAGGATATTTCCGGGCTTGACAGGACGGTTACCGGAGTTGTATAAATATACTGTGCAATTTATTGTACAGCTAAAAGCAGTGTTATTATTGCTTTTGAATTGCAAAAAAGGTATAATTGATTCATATCAGAAATAAAACAGGACGGTATTGCCTGAAAAATGATATTTTGATATATCGGGGTATAACCCCATTCATATGAAAGGATTGATGAAAAGTGGCAGTAGATAAGCAGAAGGCTCTTGAAACAGCGCTTCACCAGATAGAAAAGCAGTTCGGAAAGGGTGCTGTAATGCGTCTCGGAGAAAATGTGGCAATGCAGGTGGATGCTATCCCCACAGGCTCGCTATCACTGGATATGGCGCTGGGTATAGGCGGACTTCCGAAGGGACGTATCGTTGAGATATATGGTCCGGAATCCTCAGGTAAAACGACTCTTGCACTTCACTGTATCGCAGAGGCACAGAAAAAGGGCGGCTATGCGGCGTTCATAGATGTTGAGCACGCTCTTGACCCGATTTATGCAAAGGCTCTCGGAGTGGATATAGATTCACTTCTGGTTTCACAGCCTGATACAGGTGAGGATGCTCTGGAGATCGCAGAAGCTCTGGTACGTTCCGGTGCGATAGATATAATCGTAGTTGACTCGGTTGCGGCTCTTGCTCCCAAGGCAGAGATAGAGGGCGATATGGGTGCGGCACATGTGGGACTTCAGGCAAGACTTATGTCGCAGGCTCTCAGAAAGCTTGCAGGCTCTATCTCAAAGCTGAATTGTGTTGCAATTTTTATCAATCAGCTGCGTGAAAAGGTAGGCGTTATGTTCGGTAATCCCGAAACGACCCCCGGCGGACGTGCGCTCAAATTCTATGCGTCCGTTCGTATTGACATAAGAAAGATAGATACCCTCAAGGCAGGCGGAGAGGTGATCGGCTCAAGAACAAGAGCAAAGGTCGTCAAGAACAAGATAGCACCTCCGTTCCGTGAGGCAGAATTCGACATCATGTACGGTCAGGGAATCTCAAGAACAGGTGAGCTTCTTGACCTTGCTGTACAGCTTGATATAATAAAGAAAAGCGGCGCATGGTTCTCCTATGACGGAAACCGTATCGGTCAGGGACGTGACAACGCTAAGGAATATCTTAAAAATAACCCTGAGATCGCAGCAAAAGCTGAGGAAGAGCTTATGGCAAATAAGGACAAGCTCACCTTCTCAAGACAGACCTCCAAAAAGACAAAGAAGGCAGCTGCCTCAGACGACGCTGCCGAAACAGAGCGTCCTGAAACAAAGCCGGTGGATGCTGCACCAGCTGCACCTGCTGCGGAGAGTGAAGCAAGAACCTCAAATGAGGATATTGATATAATGGTGGACTGATATGCTGATAACATCCGCCGAGGAAAGAAAAAAGGGAATGACTGCCCTGTTCATTGACGGTGAATACGCAGTGAGCATTGATACCGTAACGCTGATGTCGTCCGGCTTCAGGACAGGCTCAGAGATCAGCGACGAACAGCTTTATGATCTGATACAGCTGTCAAAGATAAACAGGGCAAAGGAAAAGGCTCTGTATCTTATCGAATACAGGGCACGCTCACGAAAGGAAATAGAGGACAAGCTTGTGCCGCTATACGGTGAGCAGGCCGCAGAGCAGGCAATAGAGCGCCTCGGGCAGCTCGGTCTTATTGATGACGAAGGCTTTGCAAGGGAATTTGCAAGACAGCTTTTTGAAAACAGACATTATTCTTCAAAAAGAGTATCCTTTGAGCTGATGAAAAAGGGGATCGACAGATATCTTATTGATGAGATAATCGAGGAGCTTGAGCCTGATGCGCATGAGCAGATAGAAAAAATACTCAGTACGAAATATTCACGCTGCCTTGATGATGAAAAGGGCAGACAGCGTGCCATAAACGGACTGAGGGCAATGGGGTTCAGCTGGTATGATATAAAGGACTGCCTGCCGGAACAATAATGACAGTGCACCTGATAAGGCAGAACTACAAAAAATTCAGTAAATGAACTGAAAAGCGAGGTTAAAGCATGGCTGTAAAGGTTGGAATGATAAGTCTTGGCTGTTCAAAGAACAGAGTTGACGGAGAAATGATGCTCTATACTCTGAAGGAAAAGGGCTTCGAGCTTGTACAGGATGTCGCATACAGTGATGTAGCGATTGTCAACACCTGCGGCTTTATAGAGGACGCAAAGCAGGAGAGTATCGAGGAGATACTTGAGCTTGTACGTCTGAAAAATGAGGGTAGCATACGTGCAATAATAGTTACCGGATGTCTTGCGGAAAGATATCAGAGCGAGGTAATGAAGGAGCTTTATGAGGTCGATGCTGTTGTGGGTATCGGCGGAAATAAGGATATTGCCGAGGTAATCAACGGTGTGCTTGAAAAGAAAAAGGTAGAGCTGTACCCGGAAAAGGATCAGCTGCCCCTCTGCGGAGGAAGAATACGCTCAACACCGTTTTATTATACATATCTTAAAATTGCCGAGGGCTGTGACAACAGATGTACATATTGTGCGATACCGCTTATAAGGGGACGCTTCCGCAGCCGTCCGATGGAGGATATAATAAGCGAGGCTGAGCAGCTCAGCGAAAAGGGTGTCAAGGAGTTTATCATAATAGCTCAGGATACCTCACGCTACGGCGAGGATCTTTGCGGACATTCACTTTTGCCGGAGCTTCTGAGAAGGCTTTGCAGAATAGAAAAGCTCAGCTACATCAGAGTGCTTTACTGCTATCCCGAAAGGATCACCGATGAGCTTATAGATGTTATCGCATCAGAGCCTAAGGTGCTGAAATATATAGATATCCCGATGCAGCACTGCTGCGGTTCGGTTCTTAAAAGGATGAACCGCAAGGGTGACAGGAAAAGCCTTACAGCTCTTGTAAACAAGCTTCGTGACAGGATCCCCGGACTGGTCATCAGAACTACTCTTATGACAGGCTTCCCCGGAGAGACAGAGGAGGATTTCACAGAGCTTTCCGATTTTGTCAGGGAAATGCATTTTGACCGTCTCGGCTGCTTTGCATATTCCATTGAGGAGAACACCCCTGCCGCAAACATGAAGGATCAGCTTGACGAGGAAACAAAGCGTCATCGTCAGAATATCATCATGGAGCAGCAGAGTATGATGATGGTACAGACAAACAGCAGGTTTATCGGCAAAAAGCTGAATGTGCTTTGTGAAGGCTACGACAGACCCACACAGTGCTGGTACGGCAGGACATACGCCGACGCTCCTGAGGTAGACAGCAAGGTCTATTTCATAACCGAGGGCGGAGAAAAGCCGAAAATAGGCGAGGTCGTAAGCGTAGCAATAACCGACTCCCTTGAATATGACCTTATGGGAGTTCTTCAGCCGAAGTGAAATCCGGCTCCTGCTTATACGGCTTATCCTGACCAAAATAATTTCTATCCCGGAGGATACAAATGAATTTACCAAATAAGCTGACGGTGCTTCGCATCATCCTTGTACCGTTTTATATATTTTTTCTTCTGATGCCGGGAATACCGCATCATTATCTGATCGCACTGATTATCTTCGGTGCAGCGTCCTATACAGATCATCTTGACGGAAAGATCGCGCGAAAATATAATATGATAACCGATTTCGGCAAATTTGCCGATCCGCTTGCAGACAAGATTATGATACTTGCAGCACTTGCCTGTTTTGTCCAGCTGGGGCTTACGAATGCTGTGGTGCTGACAGTTGTTGTGGCAAGAGAATTCATGGTGACAGCAATGCGCCTTGTGGCATCCTCAAAGGGCAAGGTCGTTGCAGCGAACAACTGGGGAAAGGCAAAGACCATAAGCCAGATCGTTGCTGTGCTTCTTGTAATGCTGCTTCAGTATATACTTGAGCTTGGAGCTATGGGAATTATAAACATCCCGACAGCTTCACTTGCACCTGCTTTCGGACTCGCAGGGGAGATCGCATTGTGGATATCAGCCCTGCTTACGATTATTTCGGGAGTTATATACATCGTTCAGAATTTTGAATTCATAAAAACTGCAAAATGATAGGTCTTAACAGCTGCTTTTTTTACAGACTCAAACTTCCCACTTGATATTATACTGTAGAAATAGTTGGCTTATTACGCCCGCCGGAGGCGGGCGGCGAAAAGAAAACAACCAAAGTTGTTGAAAGTACGATTAATACTTGGATTGAACAGTAAAATGGTATGGGAAGTTTAAGTTACAGATATTATATCTGTCATAATTCGTAACATAAATCAGATAAAAAATTATTCGATCACAATCTTAACAGACTGGAGGGAAAGCTATGAGTATTGATTTTTATACCATAGACTATTTCCCGATTATCGGCAGTGTTTTCCTGTTTATTTTCATATGGAGAAATTCAGATCTCGATGAAAGTGTCCGCAAGGTTTTCTATACACTGATCGCTGTAACAGACCTTGAGCTTATAAATTTCAATCTTGAATATTCCATACCCTCAATGCATCTTGACAGCATATGGATGGTCACAGTGACCTGTATCGGATATATTCTTCGTCCTGTGCTGCTGTATCTTTTAATTCTGATCGTAATCAGAGATGTGAAGGGAACAAGGCTCAGGAGACTCCTGCTGATACCGGCAGTGATAAACACGCTGTTTTCACTTTCAGGCTTTTTCACAGATCTTGCATATTCCTATGACGAAAACAACGTTTTTCACAGAGGCCCCCTCGGATGGTTCTCGCATATTGTGATGATATTCTATCTGCTCTCCATAATTTTCCTGTCACTTAAATTCAGGAAAAAAGGACACAGATTTGAGCAGTTTGTTCTGTTCATCATTACTTTTATCCTGATCTTCGGGTCATTCATGGAATCCATTCTCGGCAATCTGGTTTTGCTGAGGTTATCAATAATTGCGTCAATACTTTTTTACTATATGTTTTTCCAGTCCCAGACCTATAAGGACGAAATGGCTGAGGAAAAGCTTGAACAGGCACAGAAGCTTGAGACCCTGTCCTTTCAGGTGGTAACGGCGCTGGCAGGAACTGTTGATGCAAAGGATGCCTATACAAACGGACATTCAATGCGTGTGGCACAGTATTCAAGAGATATCGCTGATAAGCTTGGGTGCAGTGAGCAGTTTGTAAAGGATATCTATTTTATGGGAATACTGCATGATATCGGCAAGATAGGTATACCTGACAGTATTATCAATAAAAAAGGAAAGCTTACTGATGAAGAATATGATATAATAAAATCTCATCCGGTGATCGGCTCAGAGGTTCTGAAAAAGATAACCGAAATGCCGAATCTGTACTGCGGAGCAAGATGGCATCATGAGCATTATGACGGTACCGGTTATCCTGACGGCATAAGCGGTGAGGATATACCGCTTGAAGCAAGAATAATCGCTGTTGCGGATGCATATGATGCAATGTCCTCAAAAAGGAGCTACCGTGACCCGATGAAGCAGGCGGATATCAGGAAGGAGCTTGTCAGGGTCAGAGGAAGTCAGCTTGATCCTGAGATTGCAGACGTAATGATTAATATGATCGACAATGATAAGGATTATCTGATGAGAGAAAGATGAAAAAAATTTTTAATTCCTATTAACATTCAGGGAATTTTGTTGTATAATAGATAACAGCAGAGTTGTCTGCAAAATAATAAGGCTATGACGGAGAATAGTAGCTTTTGAGCATCCCTGCAGAGAGCAGGCGGACGGTGTGAGCCTGTGGGAGCAAGATTGTGAATGCACTCTATCAGCTTATAATGTGAAAGGAAACGATTAGCATTATGCGTATGCCTGCGTTAAGGGCTTTGAGGGCAGGAGTCTATCCTGCTGAAAACGGGTGGAACCACGCTGCGGCGTCCCTATGGGAGCTGCGGCATTTTTTTATACTGATTCCTGACAGAAAGCTGACCTGGATTTGCAGTTTTTTAAAGTTTCGCTCAAGCCTTTTCAAAGGCTTGCGGGGTCCATGGGGTGCGGGTGTCCGGTGGACACCTCTGCCGGAGGCAGAAGCACCGACCGAACCGGCAGGTGAGACCAGAGCCCCTGGTCGCCGACCGCAGTCGGCGAAATCTCCTGAATCCAATCCCTCGGCAAGGGGTGAATTCAAAAACAGTCCGGTGGACTGTTTTTGAAGAGGGGACGCCCTGGGAAAGAGGGCGTCCCCTTGTAGCGGACATGAAGGAAGCTGTCATGCTGCCGCAAGGCAGCAGCCTTACAAACTTTAACAGTTGACGCCATCGCCCATACAAAGGACAGGCTTTAAAAATTTATACGTTTTATTGAATAATAGTATCAGTATTAAATAAAAAGTGAGGTGAACTTATGTTTGATGAGCTGAAGGCTGAGCTTGATTCTATCATGGCAAGAGATCCTGCCGCAAGAAGCAGGGCAGAGGTATATTTCCTTTATTCCGGCTTCAAGGCTGTCAGGGACCACAGGATCGCAAACTGGTTTTTCCGGCATGATATGAAGCTTGTTGCAAGATGGATATCTCAGCGCTCACGTCATAAGACAGGAATAGAGATACACCCCGGTGCAACTATCGGAAAAGGACTTTTCATAGATCACGGTATGGGTGTTGTAATAGGAGAGACCGCAGAAATAGGTGATAACTGTACGATATATCAGGGCGTGACCCTCGGAGGTACAGGCAAGGATCAGGGAAAGCGTCACCCGACACTCGGCAATAATGTACTTGTCGGTTCGGGGGCGAAGGTTCTCGGACCGTTCAGGGTAGGGGATAACGCCAGAATAGCTGCCGGAGCAGTGGTTCTGACGGAGGTTCCGGATAATGCGACTGCAGTGGGTGTACCTGCAAAGGTAGTCAGGGTCAACGGCGAAAAGGTAGATGCTTCTCCCTGTGAAAGCCTCGATCAGATCCATTATACCGACCCTGTTGCAGAGGAGCTTTCAAGTCTTGATAAGCGTCTGAGTGAGCTGAGCAGCGCCTTTGAAGAATTTGAAAACGGTGCAGGAATATAATAAACAGCAGTAAGACAATTGTAAAGAAGTCTGAAAATTGTAAAATGGCGAAAGGTAGTCCGCCCGCCGCAGGCGGGCGGAAACCTCGCCAAAAGCCTGAAAATCTTTGAAAAACGGTGAAAAATGAATAATTGTAAATACAAAAACCACATAAACACAAGATTCTTTTTTGACTTTAAAAAACGGCTATTAAAATAACTGAAAAGGAGACTGGCAATGAAGATCTATAACACAATGACAGGAAAAAAGGAAGAACTGAAAACCATTACTGACGGCGAGGTGAAGATCTACGCCTGCGGACCGACAGTATATAACTATATCCATATCGGAAACGCAAGACCGATATGTGTATTCGATATCCTCAGAAGATATCTTGAATACAGGGGCTATAAAGTAACCTTTGTACAGAATTTCACGGATATCGATGATAAGATCATCAAAAGAGCAAACGAGGAAGGAACAGACTATAAGACCGTTTCCGAAAAATATATTGAAGAATATAAAAAGGATGCCAGGGGACTTAACGTCAGAGAGGCGACGGTTCATCCCAAGGCTACTGAAAACATTCAGCAGATGCTCGATATGATAACAACCCTTGAAGAAAAGGGCTATGCATATTCAACAGAATACGGCGATGTATATTTCCGCACCAATAGATTCAAGGAATACGGCAAGCTTTCACATCAGCCGCTTGAGGACCTTGAGGCAGGCGCAAGAATACAGATCGGCGATACAAAGGAAGACCCGATGGATTTTGCACTCTGGAAGGGCGCAAAGCCCGGTGAGCCTTCATGGACTTCACCATGGGGAGAGGGCAGACCCGGCTGGCATATTGAATGCTCAACAATGGCAAAGCGTTATCTGGGAGAAACGATAGATATACACTGCGGCGGTCAGGATCTTATTTTCCCTCACCATGAGAATGAGATCGCACAGAGTGAGTGCACAAATGAAAAGCCCTTTGCAAATTACTGGATGCATAACGGCTATATAAATGTAGATAATAAAAAAATGTCAAAGTCACTGGGTAATTTCTTTACTGTGCGTGATGTTGCACAGCAGTATGGCTATGAGCCTATCCGCTATCTGATGGTATCCTCTCATTACCGCAGCCCGATCAATTATTCGATAGATATCATCAATCAGTGCAAGGCATCTCTTGACAGACTTTATAACTGCCGTGAGGATCTCCGTTTCCTTGCGAAAAACAGCGAGGGTACTCTCAAAGACGGCGAGCAGGAGATCAAGGATAAGCTGCTCACACATAAGGAGGATTTCATCAGAGTAATGGAGGACGACCTCAATACAGCTGATGCCATCACAGCCTTGTTCGAGCTTGCAAGGGATATCAATTCAAATCTCAATCCTCAGACAAAGCCGTCAAAGGAGCTTTGCGATTTTGCACTTTCGCTTTACGGTGAGCTTGCTGATGTTCTGGGACTGCTTTACGAGGAAAAGGACGGCGGCGTTGATGATGAGATACAGAAACTTATCGATCAGCGTACACAGGCAAGAAAGGACAAGAACTGGGCAGAGGCTGACAGGATCCGTGACGAGCTGAAGGCAAAGGGCATCACCATAAAGGACACACCTAACGGAACAATAATCGTAACAGAATAATACTGCCGGAAGCAGGGAAATATGAGGAATATACTCAGGAACATGAAAACAGAGGAGGTATCGTAATGTCGGAATATGATAAGACAGCATTGATAAAGGCTGCGCTTGAGGTCAGGAAGAATGCATATGCGCCCTATTCGGGCTTTTATGTAGGAGCGGCGCTCCTTACCGAGGGCGGAAAGATCTTCACGGGAGCAAATGCAGAAAACAGCTCGTTCCCGGTGGGAGTCTGCGCCGAAAGAAGCGCCTTTGCTGCTGCCATCAGCAGCGGCGAAAGAAAGTTTGTTGCCATGTGTGTGACAGGTGAAAGACAAAACAATAATCCGCTCATGAGCAGCAATGATTACTGTATGCCATGCGGAATGTGCCGTCAGTTCATGACGGAATTCTGCGGCAAGGAATTCGAGATAATCAGCGCAAGATCCGAGGAGGATTACCAGATCAATACACTCGATACCCTTATGCCGGGTGCATTCCTGCTTTTTGGTGGTTTCACCTGATATCTTACCATTAACAGACTGATATCACCGGCTTTTTTCAGTTGCCGGAGATGATATTTCAGCTTGCCGCTGATTCTGAAAAGATCAGTGCTTGCAGTCCTCAGCGCTCTTGTGGTCGCAGTTCTGAGAATTGTTTCTGCAATCCTGTGCGTCGTTTCTGCAGTTCTGAGCGTCAGAATTAGTCTGTGTGCTCTTGTTCTTGTTTTTGCTCATTGTAAAAACTCCTTTGTATCAGTCATTGCGAAAAAGATATCACATATTTACTAATGACTGAGGTTTTAAGGGAATTCTGTGTATTCCCTGCTTTAGTATCTGCGGAAAAACAGAAATTATTCAAAAAAATTTTGATAGGAACAGGAAATAAAAATGATATTACCCGAAGATTTTATAAACGAGCTTCGTCTTGTGCTGGGCAGCGATACCGAAAAATATCTGCAAAGCTTTGATAAAGAGCCTTTCAGGGGGATAAGCGTGAATCTGCTGAAAACTGCGCCTGAAAAGCTTTTGCCGCTGCTTGGCTTTGAAACAAAAAAATCACCCTTTTACAGCTTCGGCTATTATATCCCGTCAGATACCGAAGGTATAGGCAGCTCTGCGCTCCATCATGCAGGAGGCTTCTATGTTCAGGAGCCGTCCGCATCGTCAGCAGCAGAGCTTCTCTGCATTGAAAAGGGTGACTATGTTCTCGATCTGTGCGCTGCTCCCGGAGGTAAATCTGCCCAGATCGCTTCACTTCTCGGCGGAACAGGACTTATCTGGTCTAACGAGCCGGTCAGGAACAGGGCAAGGATCCTGCTTTCAAACCATGAAAGAATGGGAATTGCAAACGGTGTTGTTTCAAGCTGTTATCCTGATGAGCTTTGTCCTGCGCTTGAGGGCTGCTTTGATAAGGTTCTTGTAGATGCGCCGTGCTCCGGCGAGGGGATGTTCCGTAAGAATAATGACGCAGTAACGGAATGGAGCAGGGAACACGTTATTTCCTGCGCTGCAAGACAGCTTTCAATTCTTCAGAGCGCAGCGACAGCTCTCAGAGAGGGCGGAATACTTGTCTATTCGACCTGTACCTTCTCTCTGGAGGAAAACGAAATGACGGTAAAGAAATTCCTCGAAGCCTGTCCGGAGCTTGAAGCCATGGAAATAAATGAATCCTTCGGCAGAAAAACAGAGCTTTCAAACGCTGTCAGAGTGACACCTGCAGAAGGCGGCGAGGGACATTTTGCGGCAAGATTCAGAAAAAAGGGCGAGTCACACCGCAGAGAGCTGCCAAAAGAAAAAATTCGCCCTCTTACCGCAGAGCAGAAGAGGCTTACTGAGGCTTTTCTTGACGATATTTTCAATTCCCGTCCCGGAGCTGTAACTGAAATAATGAAGAACTGCGTTTTTCTCCGCCCTGAGAGATTGGAAGGTCTGAAAGCGCCGGGAATACTGCGCAGCGGTATCTATGCCGGAGATATTGTCAAAAACCGTATCGAACCTGCTCATTCACTTTTCACAACAGCATCACCTTCGTCCCTGAGACGGGTTCTTGAGCTTGATATTGAAGATGAAAGAACAGCGATGTTCCTGCGGGGAGAGGAGATCAGCTGTGACGGAGAAAAGGGATATACAGCCGTTGCCATAGAGGGAATGATAACAGGCTTCGGAAAATGCTCAGGCGGCAGACTGAAAAACAAATACCCAAAGGGACTGAGAAACACAGGCTGAGCATAAAGGGTAAATTGGCAATGGATTTTGAATTCTGACTCTGATGCAGTTGAGGCTGAAAAGGCATGGCAGTGCCCGAAAAATAATTTCAGACTGACTAAGCCGTGAATCATGGGTGCAGGCGTCACGCTGCCCGGAGGAGTAAGTGTAAAACTAAGTTGGCAATGGGTTTTGAATTCTGACTCTGATGCAGTTCAGGCTGAAAAGGCATGGCAGTGCCCGAAAAAACAATTTCAGGCTGACTAAGCCGTGAATTGCGACACCGGCGGTACGCCGGCTAAGCCGTGAATTGCGACACCGGCGGCACGCCGGCTAAGCCGTGAATTACGACACCGGCGGCACGCCGGCTAAGCCGTGAATTGCGACACCGGCGGCACGCCGGCTAAGCCGTGAATTGCGACACCGGCGGCACGCCGGCTAAGCCGTGAATTGCGACACCGGCGGCACGCCGGCGGCAGAGGAGGAAAACTTATAAAAATAATATTGAAATTATTGTAAAAATGGTATATTATAAATATATATGTGTGCAAAGGGTATCCGTCAGGGTGCATTTTGCAGACAAAACAGAAATTTACAGCGGAGGAAATTCAAATGAAAATTCTTGTAATCAACGCAGGCAGCTCATCAATGAAATATCAGCTCATAGATATGACAGACGAAAGCACACTTGCAAAGGGAAACTGTGAAAGGATCGGCATTGACGGTCATTTCAAGCACACAACAAGCGACGGCAGAAGCTGCGAATATGATGTTCAGATGGACAACCATACCGAAGCCTTCATGCAGATCAAAAACGCTCTTACAGATGAGAAGGTCGGCGTTATCAAGGAACTCAGCGAGGTTTCAGCTATCGGTCACCGTATCGTGCAGGGCGGTTCTATCTTCAAGGAATCATGCCTTGTTACAGAAAAGGTTATTGAGGATATCGAAAGCCTTATTCCGCTTGCACCGCTTCATAATGCTGCTCATGTTCAGGGAATCAGAGCTTGTATCGATGTATTCGGCAAGGATGTTCCCGAGGTAGTTGTATTCGATACAGCTTTCCATTCAACAATGCCGCAGACAGCATTCATGTATCCCGTACCCTATGAATACTATGAGAAGTATGCAGTCCGCCGCTATGGCTTCCACGGAACATCACACCGCTATGTATCCGCACGCTGTGCAGAGCTTATGGGCAAGGATCTCAAGGATCTCAGACTCATTACCTGCCACCTCGGAAACGGATCTTCCATCACAGCTATCAAGGACGGCAAGGTCATTGACACAAGTATGGGTCTTACACCTCTTGACGGTATTATGATGGGCACAAGATCAGGCTGTCTTGACCCGTCCGTTGTAACATTCATTGCTGAAAAGGAAGGCTTCTCACCGACAGAGATGGATACAGTTCTCAACAAGAAGTCAGGCTTCCTGGGAATCTCAGGCATATCAAGCGATGACAGAGATGTATGCGCAGCTGCAGAGTCAGGCAATGAGAGAGCAAAGCTTGCAATTGATATGCTCGAATATGAGATACTCAAATACATAGGCTCATATACAGCAGTTCTCGGCGGAGTTGACGCTATCGTATTCACAGCAGGTATCGGTGAGAACCAGTCCAGCCACCGTGAAAACGTATGCCATAAGCTGGGATATATCGGCGTAGAGATCGATGACGAGGTAAATGCAAAGATGATCCGCGGCGCAGAGGGCAAGGTATCAACAGAAAACAGTAAGGTGGATGTATTTGTTATCCCGACAAACGAGGAGATCGTTATTGCACGTGATACAATGGCACTCGTTACAAAATAATAAATGACTGTTTTCAGATCATTGTACTATTAAACAACTGAAGCGGACTTCCGTAAAAAGGCAGTCCGCTTTTCTGTATTACCATGAAACCATCAATTCATAAGCAGGCAGGGGAGAATATGAAGATATCTTGTGTTATCTGTGAATACAATCCGTTCCATAACGGACATGAATATATGCTGAAACAGCTGAGAGAAAACGGTGCGACTCATATTGCTGTAATAATGAGCGGAAATTTCACTCAGAGGGGAGAGGCTGCGATATTTGATAAATTCACCAGAACAAGGGCTGCGCTTTCAGGCGGAGCCGATCTCGTGATCGAGCTGCCGGTAAGCTTTGCCTGTGCAAACGCTCAGCGCTTTGCATACGGCGGAGTATTTCTTGCGGACAGTCTGGGATGCGCCGATGAGCTTGCTTTCGGAAGTGAAAGCGGAGACAGCAGACTTCTTATTGAAGCCGCATCTGCAATTGATGATGAAAGGGTACAAAGGCTTCTCGGCGAAAAGCTGGGCAGCGGTATCACCTTTGCAGAAGCAAGGGAAAAGGCTGTTGAGGAAATATACGGAGCGCATATATCACAGCTTCTTCATTCACCTAATGACATACTTGGCATAGAGTATATCAGGGCATTGAAAATTACAGACAGCAGGATAAGACCCTTTGCTGTGAAACGCACCGGTGCAGGGCATGACAGCGTCGAAACGGAAAATAATATCACAAGCGCCGCAAATATCAGAGAAATGCTGTACAGCGGAAATGAAGATGCATACAGATGTATTCCCGAAGCGGCAGCCGGAATATTCAGGTCAGCGGAAAACAAGCCTCCCGAGGGCGGAAGGATGAGAAGGCTTGAAGCAGCGATGATATACAGGCTTCGCACAATGACAAAGGATCAGCTTGCAGCTCTGCCGGATATCAGTGAGGGTCTTGAAAACAGGCTGTATGCAGCTATCAGAAATTCAAAATGCATAGAAGAAATAATCGAAGCTGCAAAAAGCAAAAGATATACAATGGCAAGGATAAGAAGACTTATGACAAATGCACTACTCGGTCTTGAAAGGAAGAGTCTTGAAGAAATGCCCGGATATATCCGTATTCTCGGAATGAATTCAAGGGGTATGGAAATACTCAGGGCTGCAAAGCAGACAGCAAAGCTTCCGGTCATAACGAAATACAGTGATCTGAAGCCGGGAACACCGGAACACAGGATGTTCATGCAGGAGTCATTATGCGATGATATATATGCTCTCAGCGAAAAGAGCACAGACATATGCGGAAGAAATCTTACAGGGAAAATGATTATTTTATAATACGCACAGAGATATTTTTAAAGCATATGTGAATATTCATTGGAATAAAAGTATTTTTGCCTGCATATTTATAGAATGAGATATCATACGGTTTTCAGTAAAGTATATGTCAGAAGAAAGCCTGAACCGCGCCGGCGTGCCGCCGATGTCAATTCAGTCTTGATAAGCTTTCTTCATACGCACACTTTCATGAATCACGGTCTGTGTTCTTCTATTATGTCATATCCGAAAGTGTGTGCAAAGAAATAATTCTGATGCAGTTCAGGCTGAAAAAGTCCGGCAGTGCCCGAGTAAAACTTTTTCAGTCTGACTAAGCCGTGAATCGCGACCCCGGCGGCGTAAGTGTAAAATTATAGTTGGCAATGGGTTTTGAATTATATTCTGTTGCAGTTCAGACTGAATAAGTATGGCGGTGCCCGGAAAAAACTTTATCAGGCTGACTAAGCCGTGAATCAAGGGTCCAGCGTGTTAGTGTAAAATTAGTTGGCAACAGGTATTTTATTCTGTTGCAGTTCAGGCTGAATAAGTCTGGTGGTGACCGGGAAATCTTTATCAGGCTGACTAAGCCGTGAATCGCGACACCGGCGGCACGCCGGCGCTGGTTGATTTTTTGGGGGAAATGTGGTATTATATATTGTAAAGTGGGTTATTAGTTAATTCTGGGAAAAATGCATGGCATAAAGACGCTGTGCAGGATTGATGGAGGAATGATCGTTTTGTCGATTAGTGTTAAGGAGGTTGCCGTTCCGGAATACGGCAGCTGTGCAGAATTAGTATATGGTGATACAGAGGTGCTCGTTACCCTTGAGTTCGGACCGAGAATCGTCAGTATTGTCAAGGGCGGTATCAGCAATCTGATATATAATGAACCGGACACAGCTCTTGGAAGAAGTCACGGACATAAGATGAGGATAACTCTTGACAAAAGCACTAACGGAATATACTGCGATAATTCTCCGGTAAGATATACTCCTATGACAGAAGGAGTACGTTTTATGCAGACCATAACAGAGCCGGCTCAGCTTGAGGTTATCATGGATGTTTCCTTTTCAGAAAAGGGAGAGCTTGTTGTCGGGCACAGTGTTTTCAATAAGTCAAAGGAGGCTGTGAAGCTTTCAATTTATACTGAAACTCCTTTTGTGCCTGACGGCTTTACATTCATTCCGCAGGGAACCGTTGTTGATCCCGAAAGACCCAGCAGGATACTTACATTATGGGACAATTGTAAATGGTCGGATGAAAGACTGTTTATCGGCGATAAATTTGTTACTGTTCACTGCGGCGATAATACTGACAGTCCGAGACTGAAGATCGGAGTGAACGATACAGATGGTATTGTCGGCTATATCGGTAAAAACGGCAGTGTGATAAAAAGCTATACGCATAATGTAAATGCCCTTTATCCGTTTTACAACTGTTCTTCATTTGTCATAGCTGCGCCTGAATATGTCAGTATCCAGATGACAAGTCCTTTCTATCTTGTAGAACCGGATGAAGCTGCAAGACATATAGAAACATGGAAGCTTTTTTCGCCTGATATTTCTGCTGCCTTTGATGATGAAGAAGCTATCAGCTCAATAACAGCCATGTCATAACCGTAATGAAAATATAATAACAGAGGGGCTGCCGCAAAAGAAAAACTGCGGCAGCCCCTTTAAAGCATATAAATGCATTAATTGACCTTCTGACAACCTGTTTAATATCCATTTACTTCCAGAAAATAGGCAATCCCTTTCCCTCGAAAGGCTTACATTCGGAGGATATCACCTTGTAGCCCGTCGGATCAAGCAGCTCTCTGAGCTTATCCTCGGAATATTCGTTGTCGGAAATTATAACGGTTTCTCCCTTTGAATGTGAGGATCTTATCTTTTTGATCTCAGGAAAGGCTTTTCTGAGGGCGTCGTTAACATGAGCCTCACACATCGGACACATCATTCCGTCAATTCTGATCGTAGTTCTGAACATATTGTTTTCCTCCTATGATAAAAGTATCAGTAGCTGATTGTAAAAGTTAAAAATCCCTTGTTTATGCGGATAATCAGCTTTGTAATTTACAATCGGCTATAAAGTATCAGCTGTATTTTTTCTGCTGAGCAGCCTGTTCTGTTCAATCCGCATCGTCAAAGCCTGTTATATCAATATCGAATACTTTTGCGGTATTCCGGTAAAGGATTTTTCTGCGTTCCTCTTCCGAAAGCTCAATTTCCATGAACATATCGTATTCCTTCACAGGATGCCACATGGGATAATCCGAACCGAAAAGCAGTCTGTCCGCACCGTAAAGCCTGATATATTCTGCCACCTTGTCCTTTCCGATAAAAGGCATGGAGCTTGAAATGTCCATATAACAGTTTCTGTCGTAAAGGTAGGGTACAGCCTCTTCAAAGATCGACCATCCGCCGAAATGGGCAGCTACAACCGTAAGACCCGGAAAGGCGTCAAGTATGTTTGCAAGTCTACTCGGATGTGATCTGTTGAAGCGGTAATCTCCGCAGTGGATCAGCAACGGGAGCCTTCCTTCAAGACGCTCATAGATTTTCATTGCAGCAGGCGAATCCATATCAAAGCTCTGACTGTCAGGGTGAAGCTTGACCCCATGCAGTCCCATACTGATTATTCTTTCTATTTCTTCATCGAGTCCATCCATATCGGGATGCAGAGTTCCCAGAGCCGTGAATTCATCATGTGCAGACTGTTCCTTTGCCATAAAGTCATTAAGCTTCGTGACGGGCTTCGGACTGAGAGCAACGGCATTGATAACGAATTTTTTCACCGGTGAGCTTTGAGAGATCTTCAGCAGCTCATCAGCAGTTCCGGTACAGTTCATGATTACAGAATAGAATTCCCCCACGCTCTGTACGGCTTTGGGAGCGATCCTTCTGTTATAGACATGATCGTGGCAGTCAATAGCAAACATATAATATATCCTTTCTGTTATTGTATTACAACGTGTTTTTCAATATAGAATTACAAAAAATCTGCCGTCCATTGTGGGCGGCAGACTCATTTATCACAGTAAGATTATTTTTTTGTACTCTTGACAACTGTGACTATGCATACAGCCTTTTTTCCGTTATTGCTTGTAACAGTTATTTTAGCAGTTCCGGGAGCTTTTGCGGTGATCTTGTTACCGGAAACGGTTGCAACCTTGGAATTGCTTGTAGTATATTTTACGGTTCTGTTTGTAGCATTTGCAGGACTGATAGTAGCAGCCAGCGTATAGCTCTGACCAACCGGAAGCTTCAGAGCCTTTGTTTTGAGGTTTACACTTGTAACAGCAACCGGATTGCCGACATTGATGGTACAGGACGCTTTCTTTCCTGTGCTTGAGGTTGCTGTTATTACAGCTGTACCGGCATTTACTGCCTTGAGCTTGCCGCTTTGGTCAACAGTCACTACCTTTGTATTTGAGGATTTCCAGTTTACCTTTGCCTTGCTCTGCTTGAGAATAGCCTGAAGAGTCTTTGACTGACCCTTTATCATATTAAGCTTTGTTGAGCTGAGAGAAATATCAACCTGCGGCTTTGTGATATTGAAGGTCTTGCTGAGTTTTTTTCCGTCTCTGAGAGTAATAGTGACGGTCACCTTTCCTGTGCCGACAGTGGTGATCTTTCCGTTACTGTGCTTGATGATACTGTTATTGCTGAACGATACCTTGTAGCCCAGTCCGGTAATACCCGAAACGACCTGAGAGAGATCATAGGTTCTGTTAAGCTCAAGAGTGCTGCCTGAGCCGTTTACCGGAATATCAAGATTAACGCTGGTCTTGAAATCGCCGATTTTGATATCAAGAGCATTTGCTGTCATAGCAGATGTACCGAAAAGCATTGCAGCTGCAAGAGCGATTGAAACAACCTTTTTGCCTAAGCCTGATTTTATCATAAATACCATATCCTTCCTTTAAAACTTGTCATTATCCTATACATATTATTCCGGACCGGCAGAAAAATACATAAAAAACATATACGATCAGCTGCCGGAAAATATTTCTTTGTATAATAATTATAGCACAGATTTTTCAGAAATTCATTATACAATAAAGGATTTTTGTAAAAATATTCATCTCCAGTATTTTCTGTCAAGATTTCTGAATTGTACTGCTTCAAAGATATGATTTTTCTTAATTACCTCGCTTTCATCAATATCTGCGATAGTTCTTGCTACCTTGAGCAGCTTGTCATATGCCCTTGCGGAAAGACCGAGAGCCTCATACTGATTTTTCATAAAGTCAAGAGCGTCATCTGACAGCGGACACATCTTATTCAGAAGTCCTGAGGTTATCCTTGCATTACAGGTGATATCAGTGCCTCTGAAGCGTTCGTTCTGCACAGCTCTTACCTTGTCAACACGCTTTTTTATCTCAGCAGAGCTTTCACCCTTTTTAAGCGATGACAGCTCTCTGAAATCTACAGACGGAACCTCCACATGGAGATCAAGTCTGTCAAGCAGCGGACCGGAGACTTTTGCAAGATAATTTGCCACAGCCTTCGGACTGCAGGTGCATTTCGGAGTGCCGTAATAGCCGCAGGGACATGGATTCATTGCTGCGATAAGCATTATTGAGCATGGATAGGTGAGAGTTGCGTTTACTCTGGATATCGTGACCTTGCCGTCCTCTATGGGCTGTCTGAGTATCTCCATAGCATTTCTTGAGAATTCCGGAAGCTCATCAAGGAAAAGCACTCCGTTATGTGCAAGGGATATCTCGCCCGGGTGTGGTATAGTTCCGCCTCCTGTAAGCCCGGCAGGGGAAACGGTGTGGTGCGGACTTCTGAAAGGGCGTTCGCTGACAAGAGAACTGTCGTGGCTCAGCATACCGGCAATAGAATGTATTTTTGTGGTCTCTATCATTTCGTCAAAGGTCATTTCCGGAAGAATTGTCGGCACTCTTTTTGCAAGCATTGATTTGCCTGTTCCCGGTGTTCCGATCAAAAGGACATTATGGCCTCCGCAGGCTGCGATCTCAAGAGCTCTTTTTGCCTGAGACTGCCCTCTGACATCAGAAAAATCTATATCATATCTTGAATGAGCCTTGGAAGGATCGGCAGGCTTTGCCGGAACGAGGGGCTTTATACCGTGAAGATGCTCTATCAGTCCGGCAAGACTTTCGACGGGGTAAACATTCAGTCCCTGAACAACTGCACCCTCCCGTGCGTTTTTTGCAGGAACATAAAAGCTTTTGAAGCCCCGTTTTTTTGCTTCTATAGCCATGGGAAGCACACCGTTGACCGGATTTACCTCTCCGCTCAGGGACAACTCGCCTATAAATGCAGAGTCGCTCAGGTCGTTTTCCAGCTGACCGGATGCAAGCATTATTGAGACCAGTATGGGAAGATCGTAAAGCGAGCCTGCTTTTTTCACATCTGCCGGAGCAAGATTGACGACAATTCGCTGGGTCGGAAAGGAAAGACCGCAGTTTCTCATTGCTGAGCGTACACGGTCTCTTGCTTCCTTGACAGACGCATCGGGCAGACCTACAATATCAAATGCCGATATTCCTCTTGAGATATCAGTTTCAACTGTAATGCTGAAGGCTTCCATCCCCAGAAGCCCTGAGCTGTTGATTTTTACGACCATAATAATTCTCCATCCAAATAAAAATATTTGCTGATTGTAAAAGTCAAAAATCATCTGTTTATGAGAGTTTTTGTATTTACAATTTTACATTTTTCTCTGCTTTTCAAAGTTTTTCGGGGTTTGCAAGGTGTCTGCCCGCCATTTATAATTGGCTGAATAAAAATATATCTGACAAGCAAACATCCGGTGATATCAGCTCAGCACAGACTGAGCTGTGTAATACATAAAGTCTGAATTATTCACTTTATGTTTGTCATTTCTACTATATATTTTATTATATATTTTTTCGTTGTGCAACACTATGTTGAAATAAATACAGAAAAAATGTTAATAATATTCCTTTATTGAATGAAGTGAATCAAAGTGTACAAAAAAAGCCATGTGCTATTGTAGGTATCTGATAAAATATTAAAAATGGATTAAAACAATTTACAAATATAGTAGGTAAGTGGTAAAATATAATAAATAATTAGGCTTATCCGGCAGCATGAGTCTGATAATACCTGAATAAAATACCGGCAGAAAAAATGCACTGGTTTTTTAAGGAAGCACCGGATTAAATCAGTGATTACACGAAGCTGCTTATAAAATATGAGGGGGTGTGATAACAAATGAAAAAAACAGTTTTAAAGCTTACAGGTCTTGTTCTGACGGCGGCTCTTGCGGCTTCGACCTTTACAGGTCTCGGCACTGCGGTCAGCGTAACAGCTGATGCGGCGTCAAATGAATACGGTCTGCTGAGTCAAATACAGGGCGGCGCAGTCCTTCATTGCTTTGACTGGTCCTATAATGAGATCAAAGCAAATCTCAAGGATATAGCCGAGGCAGGCTATACAGCCGTACAGACCTCACCTGTACAGAAGCCGAAGGATTATAATGCATCATATACCGACGCTGAAAATCAGTGGTGGAAGCTTTATCAGCCGTTGTCATTGTCAGTAGCCGACGGTGATACATCGTGGCTCGGAACAAGGGCAGAGCTTCAGGAGCTGTGTGAAGCTGCAAATCAGTACGGCATCAAGGTAATAGTCGATATTGTTGCAAATCATCTTGCAAATGACGGTACAGACGGAGGAACCTACAACAGACTTAACAGCAATGTTGATGATGATCTGAATAATTACGATTATTTCCATTCAGATCCCAATTATATAAATGACGACAGCAGATATAATATTACCCAGCGTCATATGAATATGCCTGATCTGAACACAGGCAACAGCTATATCCAGCAGAAGGTGCTTGCACTTGTCAAGGACTGTGCGTCTCTCGGAGTGGACGGCTTCCGCTTCGATGCTGCAAAGCATATCGAGGTGCCGAATGATGATTCCAGCTGCAAGAGTGATTTCTGGAGTGTTGTAATAAACGGCCTGAAGGAATCTTATCCGGATACCTTCTGCTATGGTGAGATACTCGGAGATGCAGGAACCTCCATCAGCAATTATACGCAGTATATGGATGTTACGGATAACTATTCAGGTGACCGTATTCTGTACGGTGCTGTAAATAATGAGCCGGGAAAGCTCGCTGACGGAAGATATCATAAGGGAACAGAACCGCTTGAAAGTGTATTGTGGGTAGAATCCCATGATACGTATATGGGAAATTCAGGCTCAGCAGGAATAAAGATTACCTCCGGAGTCAGCGACAGTGTAATAACCAGAGCATGGGCAATTGTCGGTTCAAGAGCAAATTCAACCGCTCTGTTCTTTGCCCGTCCGAATGACATAATGGGTCTGGCAGGTACCGATACGACATGGAAGTCATCAGTGGTTGCAGAGGTAAATAAATTCAAGAATTATTTCAACGGTCAGACTGAATATCTCAGCTATTCAGATGAAAATAGTTATGATGCAGCCTACAACGAAAGAGGAACAGAGGGTGCAGTCATTTCTAAGCTTAACGGCGCAGGATATGTTGAGCTTGAAGCACATAAGCTGACGGATGGCACATATACTGACACGGTAGGAAACAGTGAATTTACCGTAAGCGGCGGTGTTATCAAGGGTACAGTATCAAGCAGCGGTGTTGCTGTGCTTTACAGCTCATCACTGCTCAACGGAAACATTTATGCAGAGCCGGCATCAGGTACGACCTTCTATACAGATACACTTGATGTGACTCTTCACGCAGACGGCATCACAGACGGTCAGTATACTACCTCCGAGGGCGGCAGCGGGGCTGTCACAGAGGGCGCAGTTATTTCCGTGGGTGCAGGTACTGAATACGGCTCAACAGTAACAGTTACTCTTACAGGAACAAAAACAAACGGTGATACTCTCACAAGAACATATGAATATACAAAGGCTGATCCGGCTTCAAAGGTTACCTTGTACTTTGACAACAGCACATACAACTGGTCTGCTGTTCATGCATATGTCTATAATCCGGATCCTGATTATTCACAGTATGCTGCATGGCCTGGAACAGAACTTTCCGTCGGAAACAGCGGATATTATGAATTTGAAGTGCCGGAAGCTTACACAGAAAACGGCTTGGTAATATTTGTTCAGGAAAGCGGCTCCGATAACAGATATCCGGCAGATAATGCCCCCGGAATGGAAATAAACGGAAATTCAAAGATTTTCGGCGCAAATCATACATTTACAGATATATCGGCTGTCGTCAAGGGAATCAGCCTGACTCTTGAGGGTGAAATAGGATTGAATTATTATGTTCAGCTTGAGGATGCCCTTGTAGATCAGGATATACTTGATGTATTCGTGAAAAAAGGCACAGATGTATCGACCGCTGAAACTATTTATAAGACCGACAAGGTTACAAGCGGAAATTATGCAGGCTGCTATAAGATAACCTGTCCGCTGAATGCGGCTGAGACAGAGGTAGATACAAGTCTCTATATCTATGACAATAAGCTTCAGAAGAAGATCACACTTTATAATTCCGAGGGCGACAGATACAGCGGAAATACGGCTGTATATTCTGTACAGGATTATATTGACAAGGTAACTGAAATAACAACTGATGAAAAGCTTATAAAGCTTGCTGATACACTTGATGTTTACGGCAAATATTCAAACTACAATTTCAATAGTGATACAGAGGATCCCGGACTTGACTCGAAGCTTCCTGATATCAATGCGGAGGATCTTTCTGAATATCAGTTCAAGAAAAGCGGAGATGTTCCCGAAGGCGTTACACTTACAGGTGCGACCCTGATGCTTACATCAAAAACAAGCCTGAGAATATATATTGAGACGAAAAATATAGATTCTGTAACAGCTGTTTTTGACGGCAATACTCTGAATGCTGTAAATAAGGCTGATACAAATTATTATTATTATCAGATATCTGAAATCTCAGCGCAGGATCTTGATACAGAATATACAGTAAAGATCGGAGACTGCGAAATTAAGCTCAGCGCACTCACATATGCTTACAGTGCTTTGAAAAACAGCAAAAATGAAAAGCTGGTAAAAACAGTAAAGGCACTTTATGCTTATAATCTTGCTGCAAATGAATATTTTGCATAAAAAAAGAAAGGAACGATAATATGAAACAGAGTTATGAAGAGGCAAAGCTTGAACTTCTGATCTTCACAGGAGAGGATGTAATCACAACAAGTCCGGATAGTGACGATGACGAAACAGAAATAATGCCCTTTAACTGATCAGAATATCGCAAGGCGGACCCACAGGTTGAATCCTGTGGGTCTGTTCACTTGTAATAGGAAAAACTATGTTTATCATGCCTGGAAGAATAAAAAGACAAAACCCCTGATAAACAGACAGAGAAATAAACGCAGATTATTCAGTCGGGAAGTCAGAGCTGTTTATTACAACACTTGTGAAATATTATTATAATTCAAAAAAAGGTTATTATTGTTGTAAAAGTGAACAAATATAATTGTTTATTTTAGAGCATTGTTCCAAAATTTGGTATTTTATACTTTTTCCATAAAAATAACATTGACTAATCAAAAAAAATGTTGTATGCTAATAAAGTACAGATTGATGTGAGGTGTATCAATGCGGGATTTTGAATACCCTGAAAAATATAAGGATATCAGCGATGAAAAGCTTGTTCGCCTTTGCAGGGACGGGCTTCAGGATGCATTCACGGCTCTGTCTGTACGCTTTATTTTTGTAATGAAAAATAAAGCTGAGGATCTGAAGGGACACGGGGTTGAAGCTGACGATCTTTTTCAGGAAGGACTTATCGGTCTGAATAATGCGGTGACCGGCTTTGATGAGTCCGCAGGAGCAACTTTTCGGACGTATGCAAGCGTTTGCATACGTAATCGTATGGTGTCTGCTGTCAGATCGGCAAACAGCTCAGGAAACCTGATAAGCAATACTGCGCTTCCGCTTTATGAGCAGACTGATACACCGTCTGCGGCAATTACAGAGCCTGAGAATGCTCTTGCAGCCGGAGAGGCACTGAGAGATATTATGAAGGTGATCGAAAACGAGCTGACAGAGCTGGAGAGAAATGTGCTTTCACTGTATCTTGAGGATAAGAGCTATGAAGAGATATCAGCGCAGGTTGGCAAGTCCAGGAAAGCGTGTGATAACGCTATGCAGAGAGTACGCCGCAAACTCAGATCAATGAAATAATTTATATGCCCGGGTAGCTTATTTCAGGAGAGCGTTGAAAATAATCAAAGGTGACGGTGCAATTCCGTCCGAGGGCGAAATTATTAATACCAAAGCGAGGTAAAAACAATGTACGAGGATAAGACTTTAGTTTGCAAGGAATGCGGACAGGAATTCGTTTTCACAGCAGGTGAACAGGAGTTTTACGCTGAAAAGGGCTTTGAAAACGAGCCGCAGAGATGCAAGGCTTGCCGCAATGCAAGAAAGAATGCACAGCGCCCCGAGCGTGAAATGTTTACAGCTGTCTGCGCTTCATGCGGTAAGGAAGCAAGAGTTCCCTTCAAGCCGCGCGAGGATCGCCCTGTTTATTGCAGCGAGTGCTTCGCAAAGATGAAAGAGGAGCAGGAATAATATTCCGGATAATTCGCAGATCAGAGCGTTTCGGGAAACCGAAACGCTCTTTTTCGGATAAAATGTTATTTACATAGTTGCTGTTTGAGAAAAAGCCGTTTCTGACTGTGCATCTCAGAGAAGAGAGGATACTTGAAACTGAGCTTTTGTATTTACCTTAGGAGGTAACATATGACTATACTTGTTGAAGAGATCACCAAGGAACTGAATGGTAAATTGATGGTCAAGGGAAAAACGAAGATCGGTGCATTTACAGGCTGCTGGATGGCGAGAGATATTATTCCGGAGATCGGAAAAAAGTACGGCTGTGAGCTTGTCCTGCCTGAGCTGACAGCTCAGGATATGAGAGTGATCCCGAATGGTATCGAAACTCCGGTATATACCGATATAGATATCGATAATAATGTTGTATTCAAGGGCATTATATGGGTTGCAGAGCATGGAGGAATTGTTGTAAGCTTTGCGCCCGACTGGATAGAGTGCTTTGAGATAAAGGGCAGCGGACTGAATGCATATGATTCTGTAATGTTTGTTGTCAAAAAGGAGGATATTGAGATATATCCCTATGAAGCAGAATAATAAAATAAGAACGGGACATCCGCAATTACCGGACGTCCCGTTTTTTTCATACCTTACAGAATATTGCCTGTAAAAAAGAGAATGACAGCAGCTGCAAACTCGAGAATACCGAGAGACAGAAGTGATATCATTACGATTTTAAGCAGCCTGAGTTTTTTCTCATTGGTTTTTTCGGCATTGGAGCCGTATGGCATGACCTTTATCCTGCTGGGGGCTTCGAGCTTTTCTGAAAGCTTTGAGCCGATAAGCTCAATATCAGGCTTTTTTTCAGCCTTGTATGACTGAGAGAATTCTCCGGCAACAGTCTTGCAGATCTCATCAGCAGATTTTTCAATCAGCTCAGGCTGATCGGGGAGTATCAGTATCATCTGCTTTCCGCTTTTCAGATAATATAGCTTTTCCCCGATTCCGATAATATTGTTTTCAGACTTCTGTGCTTTAGGCTTTAATATTTTTGTAATCAAAGCTCTGACATTATCCTTTGAACCGTCATCTCTTCCTGCGATAACGATCAGCCTTGATCTTTTCAGGGAACGGGCAATCGTTTCCGACAACTCATTTTTGTCTGCGCAGGCGCTGGCACCGGATATCTGAAAATTGATTTTACCGAGCATATCCTCGGTAAGAAGCTGTATCTCACCGGTTTTACCCGAACGATAAAATATTAACTCATAATTCATTATTATACTCCGTTATTTTTCCGGCACTGTGCCGGAAAAGTATTATTAAAGGGACGCCCGTAAAAGAGCATCCCTTTATTTTTATTCAGCTTATTCCTCAAGCTCAGTATCCTCTCCGACAGGATCCTCACCGCCCGGAGTTTCCGGAATCGGTTCTTCAATGGATGGTTCTTCTGAAACAGGCTCAGAGGAGGGGGTCGTTTCGCTGTCTATCTGAGCTGCTGTTTTGACATTATTGATCTCGTTCATTGCTGATGAAACGTAGCTGTTTATCTCAGTATTGCTTGAAGAAGAATTGATATAACCTGAATATTTGTTGATAATGGAATTGATCTCGCTTTGCTGAGCAGATTTGTAGTTGCTCAGATCTACATAACCGGTAATTTTGTTTATAGAGCTGCTCTTGTAGGATGAGAGCTGTGCTTCGGCAGCTGCCTTTGATGCCTCTTCAGCCTTGCGGCTTGCTTCTGCAGCTCTGGAGGCTTCGGCGGCCTTGCGGCTTGCTTCTGCAGCTCTGGAGGCTTCGGCGGCCTTGCGGCTTGCCTCAGCAGCCTTAGAAGCCTCAGCGGCCTTCTTCTTTGCGTCAGAAGCCTCCTTTGAAGCCTGCTTAGCCTTTTCAGAGGATTCTTCCTTATTGAGCTGATCGTCAGTTTTGATCTTTTTCAGCTTATTAATACCTTCTTTTTTGATCTTTTCGACTTCATCAATAGATTTTGCATTATCTATTTTTTCGTTATATTCATCAAAGAGATCATTAATCTGCAGGGATTCATTTGTACGGTAGCTGTTTCCTGCCACTGAATTATGAAGCTGGGTCTTGGCGGAAGACTTTTTATCAGCAAGCTCACGTTCGCTTACTTCCTTGTTGCTTTCCTCTGCCTCAGAATTCAGTGCATCCTGAGTTTTGATCTTTCTGATATCCTCGATAGCTTTATCATAGATATCATTGATCTCAGTTCTGCTCTTTGCATCCTCAATAAGCTTTGAATAGTCCTCAACCAGCTTTTCGATCTGTTTTGTTTCCTTCTCGCCGTATTTGTTTTTAGCTATGAAATTATTGATTTCATCAATGGCTTTCTGCTTGCCTTCCTTAAGCTCTTCAAAAAGCTTTTCGTCATCCTTTTCAGACCAGCCTTTTTTCTTGCCGTCATACCATGAGATCTTTTTATTGTTGTATGCTTCCTGGAAGGTAGTAACATCAGGCTTTGATCCGCCGTATGTACGATACCATACATCCGGATAAAGAGTATCCGGATTCGGATTAGCCTTTGAAACATCTACCTTTGTGCTTTCACCGTCACGAACCTTTCTTGCAACTACAACAAATCTGAATTCGGAAAAATCGTATGTACAGGTAGAAAGTGTGACAAGCGTATCATTTTCATTTGCGGTAACGGGTGTATCAATTATTGATCTTTCACGGATCTGATAGATGAAGTTGAGGAAATCATAATCGTTGTCAAAATCACCTCTGAGGTAATTGAAGAATTCACCCTGGCTTTCAAGTGTATTTGTTTTGAGGATGGAAATGATCTTCCATTCGCTCTTTTCATAGATCGTGTTGAAGGTAAAGGTCGGGTGCTTTAGATAGAAGTCATAATCCTCATAATATTTCAGAGTACCGAACATTCTTCCGTCTCTCATATTATGACCGTGAAGGATCATATTTCTTGAATCGAGGGAGCTTCTGTAATCCATGAATATGGTGCCGTATACATCATAGTTTTTGTAGAAATCTCTGTAAAGATAATACTCGTGATCCTTATCCTTAGGTGCCTGACAAACAACATAGTCGATCTTTGTATCAGGAACCTTAATCCAGCCGACTGTATCCTCGTTTTCCTTGAGAAGCTTGCTGAAATCAACGAGAGAGCCTTCAGAACCATCGGTGGGTTTTTTGACTATCTTTTTACCTGTTTCGTCATATTCGTCCTCATCAACAACAAGCATATTTCTGATCTGATTGTTCTGATTGTCATTGACAGCCGGTCTTATGACAAGAAGATTGACAAGCATACAGGAGGAAACGATAAATGTACAAATCGCAAGCAGAAGCACAATCTTCCTGATGACATCAAACGGAGAATCACCGGAGCAGGGTAAGAATCTTTTCCAGAGCTTAGGCTTGTTTTTAGGCTTGAGAAGTCTTTTGGCTGTGCTGTAAAGAATGGTATTGAAGTTTTCTCCGGCAGTTTCCTCCTCAGGGAGAAATACGACAAGGATATTGTTGTATTCCACCGAATAAGCAGTGATAAGCTTCTGCTCAGCCTCAGCTGTTTTTGTTGATGAAGAGATATCAACTGTATCATCATCAGAGCTGCTGTCGTTGGCTTCGCTGTCATCGACCTTCAGAGCAGGCATCAGGGGAGTGATCTTGTCATTCTTTCTTTTGCCTTCAAGAATAGCATCAAGGTCAATTACAGGAACCTCAAGCTTTTTGATCTTGCCGGTAACTCCGAGATCATCCAGAAGCTCCTCAACATTACTTTCATCAGGATTGCTGAATGCATCAGCAACGGCGATAAGATGGATCTTGTCGCTTCCGCCCGAGCTTTCCTCAAGGGCGTCAGTAAAGCTTTCCTTTGTCAGGCTGATCTCAGTTTTATAAATGATATTGATATCGATCTCGCCGAGAAGCTTGACAGTATCTTCAAAATCAAGCTCCGAGGTTCTGGAAAAGGATTTTCCGTTTCTCGGAAAGTACAATTCGGAATTCATTGATATAGTCACTCCTTATTACTGTATCTCTGTGATTTTAACGTTCTCAACAGCTTCGTTTATAAGAGGAACAAAGACGATCTTGTTTTCCTCTGCAATAACATTTTTAAGCACAGGACGTGTTCTCGGGTGCTTAGGTGTAAATACCGTGCAGCAGTCCTCATAAGGCTGTATAGAAACCTCGAAGGTATCTATCCTTCTTGAGATCTCTATTATCTCTTCCTTGTCCATACCGATAAGCGGTCTGAAAACCGGCATACCGCAGGCATTATCTGTGCAGGCAATCGCACCGATGGTCTGGCTTGCGACCTGACCGAGGCTTTCACCGGTGATAAGAGCCTTGCAGTCATTTTTTTCTGCAAGCCTTTCGGCGATCATCATCATAAATCTTCTCATTATAATGGTGAAATATTCCTCATGGCATTTATCCCTGATCTCTTCCTGAAGCTTAGTGAAAGGAACTGTATACATAGTCATTCTTCCGCTGTAAGCCGAAACTCTTTCCAGAAGCTCACGAACCTTTTCCTCGGCACGCTCGCTTGTATAGGGAGGGCTTGCAAAATGAACGGCTGTAAGCTCAATTCCTCTTTTAGCCATCATATAGGCAGCTACCGGACTGTCGATGCCTCCTGAGATAAGAATAACAGCCTTGCCGCCTGTTCCCACAGGTATGCCCCCGGCGCCCTTTTCGGCTCCGGCGTGAATATAAGCAGCGTCATCCCTGATCTCAACGGTAACGATCATATCAGGGTTATGTACATCGACCTCGGTGTCGGGATAGCTGTCGGCAAGAAAAGAGCCGACCTCCTTTGCGATCTCCGGGGAGGTGAGGGGGAATTTTTTATCCGAACGCTTTGCTTCCACCTTGAAGCTTCCTGCCATGGCGAATTTATCCTCAAGATAGATTCTTGCAGTATTCTTTATGCTTTCGATATCCTTTTCCGCAGCGCAGGCACGGGAAAAGGCAGCAATGCCGAAAACCTTTGAAATACATTCGGCAGCCTCGTCCATATCAGCGCTGTCATCAAGAGGAGTTACTGTAATTATTGACTGGGAATTCCTGACTTTAAAAGCTCCGATATGATGAAGTCTGTATTTGATGCTTTTTATGAGTCTGTCCTCAAAGTTTTTTCTGTTCAGACCCTTGAGCACGATCTCACCGAGCTTTATAAGAATAACTTCCTTCAATTAAAAATCACCTTTCTGAATAATATATCCTTAACTGCGGGCTTTTGATACCGCTTTGAAAAGTCTCCTGAACCTCCGGTATCTCATACTCCTCAGCTGCATTTTTAATAAATCTCAGCAGCCGGGATAAATTTCAATAAAGGCAGAGTTCAGAAATAATCCATTGCTAATTCTATCACACTTATCAACGTCTTGCAAGAGTTGAAACAGCGATTTTAAGATTGTTTACAATAATATCTGCATCTTCACTGGAGTTTTCGTCAGAAAAGCTTATTCGCAGTGCCGAATCAGCTCTCAGTGCGTCATATCCCATAGCCTCAAGAACATGACTTTTATGACCCTTCGCACAGGCTGAGCCGCTGGAAACGAAAATATTCCTTTCAGCAAGAAAATGGAGAAGTGTTTCCGAGCGAAGCCCGGGCAGTGAAAGGTTTATGATATAGGGCAGACATTTTTCATCTGAATTAAAAACTATTCCTTCTATTTCTGAAAGCCTTTGCCTGAAATACAGATTCAGTTCTTTGATCCTGACGCTTTCGTTTTTGTCAAAACAGCTGACAGCCTGACCCATTGCGCATATAAGCGGAGCAGCCTCCGTGCCGGGACGCAGCTTCTGCTCCTGCATTCCGCCGAAGTGCAGCGGCAGTATCCTTGCGCCCTTGCGTACATAAAGAGCGCCGACACCCTTCGGAGCGTGTATTTTATGTCCGCTGACTGATAAAAGATCAATTCCCAGCTTTTTGGGTATCATCGGCATTTTCATATAGGCCTGCACTGCGTCAACATGAAAAAGCGCAGGAGCACCGGCTACTGCAATTGCACGGTAAACCGACTGTATGGGCTGTATTGATCCAAGCTCGTTATTGACCGCCATTATGCTGACAAGGATCGTATCCTTGTTTATTGCAGCTCTGATATCCTCAGGACGGACGCAGCCGCTGCTGTCGGGGTTGAGATAAACCACCTCAAAGCCTTCCTTTTCAAGCTGCTGCATAGCTTCAAAAACTGATGAATGTTCGATCGCAGTTGTAACGATACGGTTTCCCCGTCTTTTCAGTGCATGGGCAGCGCCGAAAACAGCAGTGTTGTTGGCTTCTGTGCCTCCCGAGGTGAAATATATCTCCCCGGGCTTTGCGCCGAGAGAATCTGCGATGATCCTTCGTGCATTATCTGTCTCATGCTGAGCCTCAAGTCCCTTTGAATGAAGCGAGGACGGATTGCCGTATATATTTGTCATAAGCTCAAGAGCTTTTTTGGCAGCGCTTTCACAAACTCTGGTGGTAGCGCTGTTGTCAAGATAGATTTCTTTCAATTCTGACCCTCCGAAATGATCCGGCGCTGATAAACGCAGCTCAGTGTTTTAATTCATTAATCGGCGTTTGGGGTGTGGGGCGCGGCCCCACGCAGAACCACTTTGGATTTCCTTACATACTCGGAAATGCCATTTATTCAGTGTTTCCATATGTAAGTCCGAAAAAGACGGACACCGGAAAAAGATGACCGGATGACGCAGCAGAACTGATATCATACAGAAGGTGCAGCTGGGCTTGTTATCAGTTCTGTGTAAAATCAGCATCAATGCTCTCTTTTCATTGTCCGCAGACCCGGGCAGTGAAAAGAAATCATTATTGTATCAGGCTGAACCATCAGAGCCTGAAATACAGAAGAGGTGAATAAAATGGAGCTGACAAAGGAAGAATACGGTAAAATGGTCGACAGGACAACACCGAAAAGTCACCTTGCAGCAGACTGTGCCGGAGCTTTTCTGATCGGTGGGCTGATCTGCAGCATAGGACAGCTTATAAGCGACATATATACAATGGCAGGCTTTTCGCAAAAGGATGTATCGTGCCTTACAAGCTCGACCCTTGTATTTATCGGAGTAGCCCTGACCTATCTCGGACTTTATGACAATATTGCAAAATTTGCCGGTGCCGGGACACTTGTCCCGATAACAGGCTTTGCAAATGCGGTTGCATCTCCTGCAATGGAATTCAAAAGCGAAGGTCTTGTTCCGGGAACAGGGGCAAAGATATTTATCATAGCCGGTCCGGTTATAGCATACGGAACGGTCGCATCTGTCCTGTACGGTGTTTTTCTGTATCTTACAGCCTGAGGGAACCACTGACTTTCCGGCGGTATTTTCTGTGTGTATTTTGCAGGAAATACCGTCTGTCTGTTTTCCGGGTGATGCAGGAAAAACACTGCTTTATGCATAAATTGTCTCGGGACAATCATGGGAAATTCCTGGGCTGAAGCTGTAACAGTCGTTAAGCCCGGATAGGCAAAAAATATATATAAAAAATAAGAAAAAATCTTGTAAATCATGTGCATTTATGGTATTATAAGAGTGGTAAAACATTTGCTGAAATTGCTTCACGTGCAGAGAAGCTGCGGCCTGGGCTTACATATCTCTGCCGGAGGTTAAGGCATCTGATCCAATTAATAATGACCGGACAGTCAGGTACGCCCCGGCTTCGGCGAAAGGAGACTAAGTATGTACGATAAAATTCTTACATCTCTTTCATACGGGATGTTTGCTGTTGGCGTAAGGGGACATAATTCACCCAATGCCTGTATAGTTAATACGGTCATGCAGATCTCGTCCTTGCCTATGACGATCGCTGTAAGTGTTAATCATAATAACTATACCAATGAATGTATCAAGAAATACGGGGAATTCACTGTAAGCGTGCTTTCTGAAAATACCTCAGGTACTGCCATCGGTGCGCTGGGTTATACATCGGGAAGAGATACGAACAAGCTTGCAAATGTCAGACATAAGATACTCAGAGAGGGTGCTCCTGTGATCCAGGAGGATATCTGCTGCTGGTTTCTCTGCAAGGTAGTACATCAGGTAGAGACCGTAACGCATACCATATTTATCGCAGAGCCGATCGCAGGCAGCGAAAAGATCAAGGGCACACCCATGACATATTCATACTACCGCAATGTCATCAAGGGAAAATCACCGCAGTACGCACCCACCTACGTTCCTGAAAAGGAAGAGGAAACGGACAAATACATCTGCACGATCTGCAAATATGAGTACAGCGATCCGCTTATCCCGTTTGAGGAACTGCCGGATGACTGGATCTGCCCGATCTGCGGTGCACCAAAATCTGTTTTCAAAAAAGAAACATGATCTTAGCTGAATTTATTTTAGCATATAATAATAATAATGTCAAGCAAACTTGTCAGAATTCATTTTAAACTTGACATTTTTCTTTAATACCAAATTTTGCCTGTCACAGACATCTGATGATTAACAGACTGGCAGAATGATACAGAACAGTCGTGACTTTTCGTATAAACGATATGGGTACTGTCTGAAAATAATAAGCTGCGTAGTTTGTATTCTTAACTGTGCGGAAAAACGGAGTGAAATATATGAATATCAAGGAAATACAGGACGAAATACTTCGTCTTAAAAAAGAAAATGACGTATGCATACTTGCCCACAGCTATCAGGCTCACGAGATAACAGAGATCGCTGATTTCACAGGGGATTCCTATGCACTCAGCAAGCTTGCGGCAACTGTACCGAACAAGACCGTAATTATGTGCGGAGTCCGCTTTATGGCAGAGACTGTCAAGATGCTGTCGCCGGAAAAGAAGGTCATTCTTTCGGCACCAACAGCAGGCTGTCCGATGGCGGAGCAGATGGACAAGGAACTGATCGAGGGAATAAAGCCGCGGTATGAGGGCTATACGATCGTTGCATATATCAACACTACCGCAGAGCTGAAAACCGTCTGTGATGTGTGCGTGACCTCATCCTCCGCTGTGAAGATAGTACGGGCGATCGACAACGACAATATACTTTTCATACCGGACTGCAATCTCGGAGCATATGTCGCTTCTTTGGTTCCTGAGAAGAATATAAAATTCCTTCAGGGCGGCTGTCCGGTGCACGCTGCTGTGACAAGACAGCAGGCAGAGACTGCTAAGGCACTGCATCCGGACGCTGAAATGCTTGTACATCCCGAATGTCGTCCGGCTGTTGCGGAGCTTGCAGATTATATCGGCTCTACCTCGGGAATAATGGAATATGCGAGAAAATCAGACAGCAAGGAATTCATAATCGGAACGGAAAACAGTATAGCAGAGCATCTGCAGTATGAATGTCCGGACAAAAAATTCTATCCCCTTTCAAAGAGTCTTATCTGCGAAAACATGAAGGCGACGACTCTGCCTGATGTGCTTGCCTGTGTAAAGGGCGAGGGCGGAGAAGAAATCGTGATGGATGAACAGCTGATAGCAGATGCAAGAAAATGTATTGATAAAATGATAGAACTTGGCGGCTGACGCCTTGAGTACATCAGGCATGACGTAACACGTTGTGCCTTTTGTAGTTATGATGAGAACATTCTGTTAGGGATGGTGGATAGTGAAGAAAAACGAAAGAATGTATGCCAAAAATGCCCTGAGAAAAAAACAGCTGCGGCAGCACAGAAGTCTTGGCAGAAAAAGCAGCTTTGTACCCGAAAGCGAAGCAGGCTCGGGACTAAAAAAGCTTTTGATAATAATGCCGGTACTGATAATAGCAATGATGATACTGCTGCTTACAGTGGGAATAAGCCAGTTTACAGGCATTCTCGACAGCAGCCGTCAGAAAAATACAGAACAGGGCGAAAAAAGCGTGACGGTTGAATTTGATGAAAGCAAGCTTCTTCTTGTGATATCCCCTGAGAGTCCGCTGCCATCAGATTATAAGACTGACCTTGTGGATTATGAAAATATCAAGGTGGACAGGTGTATTTCCGATGCGCTGAGCGAGCTTATGAATGCATCGGAGAAGGCAGGGCTTGACCTGAAGCTTTCCGGCGGATATGTTTCGCCGGAAATCCAGCACAAGGCTTTTCAGGCTGAGGTCAGCAGACTTCAGGCGGAAGAAGGGCTGTCAAAGACCAATGCCGAGGCTCAGGCTGAAAAGACCGTAACAGCGGAGAATCACAGCGAATTCCAGAGCGGTCTTGCTGTGACCTTTTCCGTTGGAAAGGATGAAGAATTTTCAGAAACAGCGCAGTACCGCTGGCTTGAAGCAAACAGTACAAAATACGGCTTTATCCTCAGATATCCTGAGGGCAAGGAAAAAAGCACCGGTTTTGACTATGACCCGACGCACTTCCGCTATGTAGGAAAAGATAATGCGCTCCAGATGAGAACGCTCAGCATGACGCTTGAGGAATATAACGAATATCTTGCCTCAAGGTAAATTATACATACTTGCGTCCCTCGTACATATAATTAAATAATGAAACTTACCGGAATTTACCATTGTGAAGTTTGAATAGGGCTTGAAAACGGCAGATAAAATATCAGCGCTGCCGGACAGGATATGTATGGTCGGGGGGAAACGCAAATGGAATATGATTTTGAAGAAAACATCTATGCAGACGGTACTGATGATTATTCTGAAATACATGAGCAGACTGAGGACGAAAAAAAGCCAAGGCACGGAAAAAGCAGAGGAATGCTTCTGATATTCATTCAGCTGGGCTTTTGTATTGCTGCAATTGCGTGTGCATTTGTGCTGAAGCTGATCGGCGGAAATATCTATGCGCAGGCAGCAACATGGTTTTTCAGCAATTATAATAATTCTGTCTTTACAGATGATGTTTCCCGGCTTCTGCCGTTTTCCGATGAGGTAAGCGTCAGCTCTGAAAACAAGGCATTTGTACAGCAGGGTGAGGAAAGCAAAAAAGAAACAGCGGTTAAATTCACAGCTCCGCTGAAATCTTTGGAGGTCACCTCTGCCTACGGAAAAAGACAGCTTGAGGGAAGTGAACAGTTCCACAAGGGAATTGATCTTGCGGCGCAGGAAAACGAAAGTATATTCGCTGCCTGCGACGGAGAGGTAACTATCGCACAGCAGGATGACAGCTACGGAAACTATGTTGTAATCACGCACGACAATAATCTCAAGACCCTTTATGCTCATTGCAGCAAGCTTATCGTCAAAAAGGGCGACAAGGTCAAGGCAGGAGATAAGATAGCGCTTGCCGGTCAGACAGGTCAGGCTTACGGAGTGCATCTTCATTTTGAAGTGCTCGTCAGCGGAAAAAATGCTGACCCCTGCGGATATCTTGACATAGCTGAACAAAAGAAAGATGAAGCTTAAAATACACGGCGTAATCATAGAGATCAGCTATCCGCTTACAGTGATAATGACAGCGGTGATAATCTATGACAGCAGTATGTCTGTGCTTGCCTGTTTTATATCGGTCATACTGCATGAATCCGGACATCTTATAATGCTGAAAAGATACGGATGTATGCCCGACAGGATCAGACTTACACTTTTTGATATTGCGATAGTTGACAGCAGCAAGCCTCTTCGGGGTACAAGGCAGGAGCTTTTCGTGACCCTTGCAGGAGTTGCCGTCAACATTGCCGCAGGCACAGCGGCACTGATACCGGAGCTTTTTTTCGGAACAGATATGCTGACGCTTTTTGCAAATGCAAATCTTACGCTTGCATTTTTCAACCTGCTGCCTGCGTATACCCTTGACGGAGGTCAGGCACTTATGATAATACTCAGCCGCAGGGTGGATATCAGGCTTGCAATGCTGATACAGGATATACTGACAGCGGCTGTGATAATACCGCTGGGGATACTGGGCTTTCTTGTACTGCTGAGATCGGGAAATAATTTCACACTTCTTGCTACAGCTATGTATCTTCTTGCAGTGCTTCTGATGAAAAGCCCTCATATCCATATCGGAGAGAAAAAATGACAGGAAATTCTGAAAACGGAGGATAATATGGAATACAGGATAACAGACCGTGGCGCAGAGCTGACAGCCTGCGATGCATTTGATCTGAAAAATACATTTGAATGCGGACAGTGCTTTCGCTGGGATGAGGCGCCGGACGGCTCATACAGTGCCGTAGTAAGGGGCAGAAGGGTTCGCCTTTTCAGAGATGGTGATATAGTTGTGATCGAGGGCGCCGGAGAAAAAGACTTCGACCGGCTCTGGAAGGAATATTTTGATCTTGATACTGATTATGAGCAGCTCAGATGTGAAATGACAGAGCTTTGCCCGGAGCTTTCGGCAGCAGCCTCAAGGCTCAACGGGATCAGGATATTGTCTCAGGAACCGTGGGAGGCGCTTTGCTCCTTTATAATATCGCAGAATAATAATATTCCGAGGATCAAAGGTATAGTATCAAGACTCTGTGAAAGCTTCGGTGAGGATATCGGAGGTGTATATTCATTTCCTCCGGCGCAGGTGCTTGCAGAGTACGAGCCGGAACAGCTTGCACCGCTGAGGGCAGGCTTTCGGGCAAGATACATAATCGACGCAGCAAGAAAGGTAAGCAGCGGTGAAACCGATCTTGAAAAAATGAAAACAGCGCCCATTGAGGAATGCCGCAGAGAGCTTATGAAAATAACCGGGGTTGGCGCAAAGGTCGCAGAATGTACCCTGCTGTACGGACTGCACAGAATGGAAGCCTTTCCGGTAGATGTATGGATGAAGAAGGCGCTTGCCTCTGATTTTGCCGGAGTTGACCCGGCGAGACTGGGAAGAACGGCAGGTATCGCACAGCAGTATATATTTCATTACACAAGAAATACCTGACCATACAGACACGTTATACTAATATTCACCTGAATCCGTGAAACTCATTATTGATTGTTCTGAAAACCCCGAGATAATGCGTTGTTTTATGCATTTCAGGTTTTTAAGTTGTTCACCCATAAGGTGCAGCTTCTCCTGCCCATCCCACGGCGGCAGGCGTGCTGCGCACGCCTGCCGCCTGGCTGAAATGAAAACCCGGAAGGTTTAAAAAAAGATTTAATTCAATTTCACGGATTCAGGATTCAATTAAACTCTTAAAAAATAAAGTTTCGCTCAAGCCTTTACAAAGGCTTGCGGATTCCAAAGGCAGAGCCTTAGGTCGCCGACCGCAGTCGGCGAAAAACTCCTGCCGCCGTCCCCAAATGTCCCCCTTCCCATTGGGAAGGGGGATGGGGGGATGGGAGAGATAAGCTGCACCTTATGGGTGAACATCCAAATAACCTGAAATGCATAAAACTGCTCATTATCTCCGGGATTTTCATAGCAGCCAAAAATGAGTTTCACGGATTCAGGTATAATATTAAAACCGAAGCAACATAAAAAAGTCGATGAATTTCAGGTTCATCGACTTTCTTGTAGTTCGCCCGGCATGGGCGTAGTCTAATCGGTGAAAGTCCGTAAAGTGCCCTGATAGTGGGAAACTTACAGTCAAAGGCAAGGGTGTCCATCGTGA
>CACWVH010000010.1 GCA_902764235.1 uncultured Ruminococcus sp. | reverse complement strand
GAAAGTGGAATTAGGAGTTAGGAGTTAGGAATCAGGAAGTTTGTGTAAGGCACCAAAGGCTGATAGAGAAAAGCCGAGTGCGGACAGCTTATTACACATTGTTTAAAAAAGCGATAGAAATTCTTAGAAAAATATAAAAAATTTACATTTATAGCTTTACATAAAAGAAAAAAAGTGTTAAAATTATAGTCGGTACAGTGTACACGCAGTTTTGTATGCTCGATATCGTACTGCTGTGCAGACAGCAATGGTGTCCGCAGAAGTCAGCCCGAAGGAAAAAGGAAGCGGCTTTGTGTTTTATAAAAGTGTACGGACGGGCTGAAAGGCTCATGCTGCGTGATTGTTTCATTAAGAAACTGCACTGGCTGTAAATTCATCATTATTTTAAATTAAAATAAGGAGGACAATTCAATGGCAAGAAAAATGAAAACCATGGACGGTAATAACGCTGCGGCTCATGTTGCGTATGCGTTTACTGAGGTAGCCGGCATCTACCCGATCACTCCGTCCAGCCCGATGGCAGACTATGTTGACCAGTGGTCAGCTCAGGGACTCAAGAACATCTTCGGTACAACTGTAAAGGTTTCCGAAATGCAGTCAGAAGCAGGTGCAGCAGGTACAGTTCACGGCTCACTTAACGCAGGTGCGCTCACAACTACCTTCACAGCTTCTCAGGGACTTCTTCTTATGATCCCGAATATGTACAAGATCGCAGGTGAGCTTCTTCCGGGCGTATTCCACGTTTCCGCAAGATGCGTTGCTTCCCACGCTCTTAACATCTTCGGCGACCACTCAGACGTTTATGCCTGTCGTCAGACCGGTTTCGCAATGCTTGCAGAGACCAACACACAGGAGGTTATGGACCTTGCTCCGGTTGCACACCTTGCAGCTATCGAGGGCAGAGTTCCCTTCATCAACTTCTTCGACGGCTTCAGAACATCTCACGAGATCCAGAAGATCCAGATCTGGGATTATGAGGATCTTAAAGAAATGTGCGATATGGATGCAGTTGCTGCATTCAGAAAGAGAGCTCTTAATCCTGAGCATCCCACAATGAGAGGCTCACATGAAAACGGAGATATCTTCTTCCAGCACAGAGAGGCTTGCAATAAATATTATGATGCAGTGCCTGAGATCGTTGAGAAGTACATGGGCAAGATCAATGAAAAGCTTGGTACAGATTATAAGCTCTTCAATTACTATGGTGCAGAGGACGCAGAGCGTGTTATCATCGCTATGGGCTCTATCTGTGACGTTGCAGAAGAGGTTATTGACTATATGAACGCACAGGGCGAAAAGGTGGGTCTTGTAAAGGTAAGACTTTATCGTCCTTTCAGAGCAGACAAGCTTGTTGAAGCTATTCCTGCTTCTGTCAAGAAGATCGCTGTCCTCGACAGAACAAAGGAGCCGGGTGCTCTCGGCGAGCCGCTCTTCCTCGATGTAATCGCAGCTCTTGCAGCTCAGGGAAGAACAGGCATGACTGTTGTAGGCGGCCGCTATGGTCTTGGTTCAAAGGATACTCCTCCTTCAAGCGTATTCGCAGTATACGAGGAGCTTGCTAAGGATCAGCCCAAGGCTCAGTTCACAATCGGTATCAACGATGACGTTACAATGCTTTCTCTCGAGGAAAAGCCCGCTCCGAATACAGCAGCAGAGGGTACTATCGAGTGCAAGTTCTGGGGTCTCGGCGGCGACGGTACAGTTGGTGCTAACAAGAACTCCATCAAGATCATCGGTGACTATACACAGAAGTATGTACAGGCTTACTTCCAGTATGACTCAAAGAAGACCGGCGGTGTAACAATTTCTCACCTCCGCTTCGGTGACAAGCCAATCAAGAGCCCGTACTATATCAATAAGGCTGACTTTGTTGCCTGCCATAACCCGTCATATATCCTCAAGGGCTATAAGATGGTTCAGGATGTAAAGCCCGGCGGTGTATTCCTTATCAACTGCCAGTGGACTCCTGAGGAGCTCAACACTCACCTCAATGCAGAAACAAAGCAGTATATTGCAAAGAACAATATCCAGCTCTATACAGTAAACGCTATTGACCTTGCTGAGCAGATCGGTATGGGCAAGCGTACAAATACTATCCTTCAGGCTGCATTCTTCGCACTCGCAAAGGTTATGCCTATCGACGAGGCTGTACAGCATATGAAGGACGCTGCAACTAAGTCCTACCTCAAGAAGGGTCAGGAAATAGTTGACATGAACCACAAGGCTATCGACGCCGGTGTAGGCGCATTCGTTAAGGTTGACGTTCCGGCTGACTGGGCAGATGCATCAGACGCTGCTAAGGAATCAGCACTTACAGGTCCTGCTAAGACTGTAAAGATGGTAGAGGGTATCCTCGAGCCTGTTGACAGAATGGACGGCGACAGCCTGCCGGTATCTGCATTTGCAGAGCATATCGACGGTACATTCGAGCTTGGCGCATCAGCATATGAGAAGCGCGGCGTTGCAGTTATGGTTCCTGAGTGGAACGAGGCTACCTGTGCAAAGTGTAACAAGTGTTCATTTGTCTGCCCGCACGCAACGATCAGACCCTTCGCACTCAGCGAGGAAGAGGCTGCTGCAGCTCCTGCTAACACAAAGATTGCTCCGAAGCCGATCGTAAAGACAGAATATAAGTATACACTTGCTATCTCTCCGATGGATTGTATGGGCTGCTCCGTCTGCGTAGGCGTTTGTCCGACAAACTCACTCAAGATGGTATCCCGTGAATCACAGGACGATCAGCAGGCAGTATTTGATTACTGTGTTGCAAACGTAACTGAGAAGCCTGAAACAACAGCTGCCAATACAGTTATCGCAAGTCAGTACAAGAAGCCGCTGCTTGAGTTCTCAGGCTCATGTGCAGGCTGTGCAGAGACATCATATGCTCGTCTTATCACACAGCTTTTCGGCGACAGAATGTATATCTCAAACGCAACAGGATGTTCTTCAATATGGGGCGGTCCTGCTGCTACATCACCGTACACAACAAACAGCGAGGGTCACGGTCCTGCATGGGCTAACTCACTGTTCGAGGATAACGCTGAGCACGGCTATGGTATGTACCTTGGTCAGAAGGCTATCCGTGAGAGACTCATTGATGACCTCAATAAGATCGCAGAGGGTGAAAAGGCTCCTGAGAGCGTAAAGGCTGCAATTGCAGAGTTTATGGCTACAAAGGACGACGGCGAGAAGAACGGCGCAGCAGCTAAGGCTGTTATCGCAGAGCTTGAAAAGCTTGACTGCGACTGCCCGACAAGACTCGACGTTCTTGAGAACAAGGAATTCCTTGCTAAGAAGTCCATCTGGATCTTCGGCGGCGACGGCTGGGCATATGATATCGGCTTCGGCGGCGTTGACCACGTACTCGCAGCAGGCGAGGATGTAAACATCATGGTATTCGATACCGAGGTTTACTCAAATACAGGCGGACAGGCTTCCAAGGCATCACAGATCGGTCAGGTTGCTCAGTTTGCTGCTGCTGGTAAGGCAATAGCTAAGAAGTCACTTGCTGACATCGCAATGAGCTATGGCTACATCTATGTTGCACAGATCGCAATGGGTGCTGACCAGAATCAGACACTCAAGGCAATCAAGGAAGCTGAAGCATATCCGGGTCCGTCACTCATCATCGGCTATGCACCCTGCGAGATGCACTCCATCAAGGGCGGCATGAAGAACTGCCAGGCTGAGATGAAGAAGGCTGTTGAATGCGGTTACTGGAATATGTTCCGTTACAATCCGCTTCTCAAGGCTGAGGGCAAGAACCCCTTCATCCTCGACAGCAAGGCACCTAAGACATCTTACCGTGACTTCATCATGGGTGAGGCTCGTTACAGCGCACTCACACGTTCCTTCCCTGAAAGAGCAGAAGAGCTGTTCAAGAAGGCTGAGGAAAAGAGCGTTGACAGATATGAGGAGCTCAAGCTCAGAAGCGAATAATTAACGTTTCTTCTTAAAACTTCATAATAACAAAGAGAACCGACAGACTGTATTCCGGTCTGCCGGTTCTTTTTTGATTCACCCCGGCACGAGTTATTCTCATGCAAAGGAATTCGCGCTCTGCGGAGCGCGATCGCCGTCCGCAGACGGCGAAAGCCCCGAAAAAAGCCGGATGCTGAACCTTAAAATAGCAGGTACAGCATCCGGCTGAAATTGTTTGATTGTAAATCAGTATTCTGAAAGCGGATCGTAGCGGACTCCGTCCTGCTGCATTTCAAAATGCAGATGAGGACCGGTGGAATAGCCTGTTGAACCGACATAACCGATAAGCTCACCGGGAGCGACCTCATCGCCGGGAGAAGCAACAACCTCGCACAGATGACCATAGATCGAAACCTTTCCGCCGCCGTGATCGATCATAACATAGTTACCATAGCCGCCGCCGCAGCCGCAGCTTGAGGATTTGCCATAGTCATGCTCACAGGTGGTATTGGTAGAAACAACAGTTCCGTACCAGCAGGCAACTACCTCTGCACCGTATACATTGCCGTCAGCAATATCCAGCGCACCATGGTTTTCAGAACCACGCCATTCCTCAAAGCTTGATGTCAGGTTTGTGTGACCGGGGCACGGCCATACAAAAGAATCAACATCCTCTGTGCTGCCGCTGTTATTGTTATTATCAGTGTTCTGAATATTGCTGCCTGTATTGCTGCCGGAATTACCGGAGGCATTACTTTTATTTGAATTATCAGATGTTGATTTGTTGTTTGTAGTGTTGTTTGATTTGTTGTTTGTAGTGTTGTTTGATTTGTTGTTTGTAGTGTTGTTTGATTTGTTGTTTGTAGTGTTGTTTGTTTTGTTGTTTGTAGTATTGTTGGAATTGTTATTTGTTTTGTTTGTGATAATTCTGTTATTTTTAGCTTTGTTTGCAGCCTGCTGGGCGATGCGCTCCGCCTTCAGCTGAGCTGCTTTTTCAGCGTTATACTGAGCAAGTGCTTTTTCAAGCTCACGCTGTCTTTTTTCATTTTCTTTTATAGTATCCTCTTTTTCGTTTTTCTGCTTTTTCAGCTCTTCAATAAGCTTCTGATTATCCTTTGACAGGTCGTTGACCTTTTTCTTGTTAGCTTCAAGCTGTTCTTTTTCTTTTTCAATTGTTGATTTGGTATCCTTGAGCTTCTGCTGATCGCTGCTGATAACAGACATCTCAGTCTGAAGCTCCTTGATAAGCTTGTTGTCATATTCTGAGATGCTCTGGACAAGCTCCATTTTATCAACATAATCGTTGAAGTCCTTCGCCTGAAGTATGATCTCAAGGGTGGAAATATCCCCGGCAGTATAGATCGAGCGCAGTCTTTTTCTCAGGACGTCGAGCCTGTCCTTGATCTGAAGCATTTTGTCGTCTATAAGAACCTGTTTTTCGGTTATCTGTTTGTTAAGCTCCTTTATCTTTGAATTGCTCTGCTGGATTTTTTTGGAGTAACCTGAGATCTGGCTCTGGAGCTTTTTGCTGTAGGCTTCCTTTTCAGCAATTGTCATATTTGTATTTTTCAGTTCATCCTGCATTTTTTTGTTATCCTGTTCAAGCTTTGAATGCTGAGCCTGATTATCCTGTTCATCAAAAGCAAGAGCATTCGGCATCAGCATCATTGCAGCAGCAAGCAGGGCAGTAAAAATACAAAGACTTCTTTTTATCATGTGTTTACCAGCCAAGGATCTCTCCTCCTTCCTTGCTCAGATATTTTGAAATCGAAATGAAACCGCCGAGAGCGCCGATCAGAATACCTGTGCCTGTGAAGCCGAGAAGAATATTCAGCCAGATATCGCTTATCGGGATAGTTGATGTACCAATAAGGGTAATCATGTTTCCGGCAGTTTCCCTGATCGGGTTATAAACCGAGATAAGAGCTACCGAAGCAATAAGCCCGGAGATAAGTCCGATCGCCATGGCCTCGATTATGAAGGGAATACGTACAAAGGTATTCGTTGCGCCGACAGATTTCATAATGCTGATCTCAAACCGGCGGGAATACATTGTCATTTTAATAGTATTTGATATTATGAACAGTGTTACAACGCCGAGTATAAGAACTATCCATGAGCCTACGATAGATACGAAATAATTAAGCTTAGTAAGGGTTCTTGCTATATCACCCCTGTCGCTGACAGACGCCACGCCTTCTACAGCTTTTATCTCATTGATCGTATGTCTGTAATCCGAAAGATCTCCAAGTCGCACCTTGTAGACATTTCCAAGAGGATTATCCTCGCCCTGCATACTGTCATAGAGGTTTCCCAGCTTTTCCTTGTATTCTTTTATAGCCTCGTCCTTTGAATAATACTGACAATCCACCACATTATCTATTTTCTTGATCGTAGAACCAAGCTTGATGGCGTCGATATCGGACATTTCATAATCAAGGAAAACATTGACCTGATTATCCTCGCCAATGCTTGAAATAAGGCTTGTGACATTGATGGATACAAGTATCGCTGCACCTGTGATGATAAGACAGGAAACAAGAACGATTATCGAAGCAAGGGACATCATCCGGTTTGTCCAGATGTTTTTCAGACCTTCTTTTACAAGGTAGCCGCTGCTGTTGAATTTCATTTTTCATCCGCCTCCCCGTTATTATTGTCCTGTTGATCTGAAAGCACAGAGGGGGCAGGCTGATCGGAGATATCGGTATATTCCTCACCGATAGTGTCAGAGCCGTTAATCAATTTATCCTCCTTGATCTCACCGCCGTCAATGATAATTACTCTGCCGCCGAATGCGCGGACAAGCTCATGCTCATGTGTGACGACAATGACAGTGGTGCCTGCTTTATTGATATCGATAAGACGCTTCATTATTTCAAATGACATTTTCGGATCGATATTTCCGGTCGGCTCGTCGGCGATTATCAGACCGGGTTTGTTGACAAGAGCCCTCGCAAGGCTGACACGCTGCTGTTCGCCTCCGGAAAGCTCGTTCGGTCTGCATTTTTCCTTTCCCTCAAGTCCTACAACAGAGATCACGCTTTTGACACGCTTGCGGATAAGCCTTTCAGGTGCTCCGATCGCTCTCATTGCAAAAGCAATATTGTCATAGACATTCATTTTATCTATTAGTCTGAAATCCTGAAAAACAATACCCATTGTTCTCCGAAGAAAGGGAACCTTGTTTCTTTTTATCTTCATAAGATCATAGCCGTTAACCTCGACCTTGCCGAAGGTCGGCTTTTCCTCGTGAATAAGCAGCTTGAGGAATGTACTTTTACCTGCACCCGAGGAGCCGACAATAAAAACAAATTCTCCATGTTCGATATCAAGGGTTATATTTTTCAAGGCTTCTGTTCCGTTGGAATAAACTTTTGAAACATTTTTCAGATGTATCATAAAAAAACGCTTCCTTTAATGCACTTTATTTTTTAACTTAATGCCGCAGAGTATCAGAATTTCCTTAAAACATAATAATTCTGATGCGGCAGGACTGCATACATATTAATTATATAATATAATCTGTGCTTCGTCAAATAAAAACAATAAATTTAAGGATTTTAACAAATTTGACGTTCAAACACACGTTTCTTCTATGTTTCTGCACATAGTCACAAAAAATGAGTCCGCCTGAAAAGACGGACGCCGTGGTAATGCATTTATCAGTATTTTATCGGGTTTGAAGAAAGATATTTTTTGACCATAAGCGCAACCTTGAAAATAATAGCATCCTCAAATTCTCTCAGATCAAGACCGGTAAGCTTTTTGATCTTTTCAAGTCTGTAAACGAGTGTATTTCTGTGGACAAAAAGCTTTCTTGAGGTCTCGGAAACATTGAGGTTATTTTCAAAGAAACGCTGTATTGTAAAGAGAGTTTCCTGATCGAGGGATTCGATAGAGCCTCTTTTGAACACTTCCTTGAGGAACATATCGCACAGAGTGGTGGGGAGCTGATATATAAGTCTTGCGATACCAAGCTTGTCGTAGCTTACGATAGAACGCTCTGTGTCGAAAACCTTGCCGACCTCAAGAGCAACCTGAGCCTCCTTGAATGAACGGGCAAGATCCTTGATGCCTGTCACCGGGGTACCGATACCGATAACGCAGTGGGTATAGAATTCTCCGGAAAGGGTATCAACAATAGAGCTTGCAAGCTTTTCAAGATCCTTTGAATCGATATCCTGTTTAATCTCCTTGACGAGAGCGATATCGGTCTCATTGATATTGATAACAAAATCCTTAGCCTTATCCGGGAAAAGATTCTGAATAACATCATAAGCGGAGATATCGGTTTTTGCAGCTATTTTGATAAGCATACAAACTCTTGTTACATCAGAATTGAATTTAAGCTCTCTTGCCTTGAGGTAGATATCACCGGGCAGGATATTGTCGAGAATAACATTTTTGATAAAGTTACCTCTGTCATATTTTTCATCATAATACTGCTTGATGCTTCCGAGCGAGATAGAAAGGATAGCTGCATATTTCTGTGCAGCATAGTCATTTCCGGCAACAAATACAGCATATTCGCTTCTCGGCTTGCTGCCGAAGGATTTATATGTATATCCGTTAAGAACGAAAGGTGCGGCAGAGGTAAGCATTTCTGAAGTGATGTGCTCATTTACCTCGCCGATCTTGCCAAGCTCACTGCAGGCAATGACCACTGAGGTTTCATCTATAACGCCAATTGTTCTGTCGATAGCGTCTTTCATCTGATGGATAACACCCTGAAACAATCTGTTAGACATTTTTTGTTCCCTCACTTTGTTATAGTAATAATATAATAGCTCCGATTATTGTAAGAATACTGCTCAATTGTGCAAAATGCCGCAGTATTAATCTCTTTATATACATTTTACACAAATTAATTTAAAATTGCAACTGTTTTATCGAAATTTTATTATTTTTTCTTGAATAAATTATGGAAGATTACGAAACAGCAGGTGGAGACTATAAGGGACGGCGGCAGGTGTACATCCCACGCCTGCCGCCTGAATATATTTATGGCTTCGCCGGTCTTTTCAATAGCTATTGATGCCTCCGGAATTACCGTTTCATTGCCGCGCAGGGAGATTTTTTCCGGGCTGACACACGCTTATGACCTTCCACAGGCTCAGAGTAACATTGACAAGCTCGCCGAGAATAATCAGCGCAGCAGCGCCTGCTGCACCGAAAAGAGGTACAAGTGTCAGCGCCATTATTATTCTCAGAACCGATTCGATCATATTTATCCCGAAGTAGCTTTTCTGACAGTCAAGCCCTTTCAGCATCCCGTCAGCAATACTGTCAAGAAAAGACAGAGGTATCAGCAGTGCAAGAACACGCATGAAAAAGCCTGCTTTTTCCGGATAACCGAGAAGCCCGGCGATATTATACGGAAAAAGGATAAACGGCAGCATTGCAAGCAGTGAATAGATCACAGTCACCCTTATCAGCTTGCGTGACATATGGGCGATACTTTTTTTCTGTCCCAGCTTTCTTGCGCCTGACATTTCCGGAACGATAAGCTGAGAAACAGGTATTATGAAAACTGACGGGAACATTATCCACGGAAGAGCCATGCCGCTTATTATGCCGTAATCTGCCATTGCCTGACCGCCCTGACCCGATGCCTTTATCAGACCTGCCGGGATCAGACAGTTTTCGATCAGCGACAGAGCGCTCCTGAGTGCTCCGCTTGCAGTGCAGGGGATCAGTATCGGCATAGCTGCGGAAAACAATCCTTGCATTCCGGCAGGCTTTGTGTTCTTTCTTCTGTCGATAAAAAGAAGTGCAGCACTGTAAAAAAATGAAATGATCTCTGCACAGCAGCTCGCTGCGGCGGCGCAGAACAGAGGGGATAATCCCATTCTGAATTGATCCTTGCAGAGCAGAAGAAAAACAGCAATTTCCGCAAGCTGCTCTATAAGCTGCTCAACGGAATTGCGGAGTATCTTTTTCCTTGCGGTAAAGTATCCCCTCATGCTTGATGAAAAGGCAGCAAAAGGAAGGGATAGTGCAAGTATTCTGACTGCATTTACAGAGCCGCTGCTGAAAAGCTCCCCCGGCAGAAAAAAAGATGTGCATAGCATAAGAATTCCTGAAACAGCGCCGAGAAGCAGTGAAAAAGCCGCTGCCCTGTCACGGACAAAGCATGCCTGAGCGTCGTTTTTGCAGGCGATCAGGTCACCTGCAAGCCTTGTAACCGTGATGCCCACGCCCGAGGTTGAAGCGAGCAGGAAAAGGGCATAGACGCATATTACCAGCCTGAATCTGCCCAGAGTTTCGGCGCCCATTATTTCAGCGCTTTTTACAGAAAAGAGCATACCTATACAGCGTATCAGCAGAGCAGATACAGACATAATCATAACATTTTTGATGAATAGTTTCTTTCTCATTTTTCCACCGTTCAATATACAGAAATATTACTCACATGAACTTTCCACCTTAATAAATACCTGAATCCGTGAAATTGAATTAAATCGTTTTTTAAAACCTTCCGGTTTTTTATTTCAGCCCACCTTATGGGTGAACAACCAAATAACCCGAGAGGCATAAAACTGCGCATTTCCTCTGGGTTTTTCAGAACAATCAACACTTGGTTTCACGGATTCAGGAAATAGCCAGAGAAATAAATGCAAATTATTTTAAGCGGAAAATCTGAGTTACTCAGTTTATAAAGATTTATTGCTATGAAAAGTTGACGTGAAAGAATGTATGGTGTAAAATTATAGTATAACTGAATACTTGAATCTGTGAAACTCAGCTATGATTACTGATATATTATTTTAATTCAGAAATAATGAGGTATTATACATATCATCAGTGCTATTGAGACTCACCCGTCAATGTCAGCCTGAACAAATCAAAACATCGGCTTCACGGATTCAGGTAATACATAAATGACTGCATCCCTGAGGGGCAGGAAAGGATTACAGATGTTCAGATTAAGAAGATTTCTGAAGGACTATATAGTGCTTCTGATAATAGGACCGCTGTGCAAGCTGACGGAAGCTGTGCTGGAGCTTTTTATACCGCTTGTTACAGCAGATATCATAGATAACGGCGTGCTTAAAAACGACTCATCATATGTTCTGAGTCACGGCGCACTGATGGTGCTGATGGGCGCTCTGGGACTGGGCTTTGCTCTTGTATGCCAGAAATCGGCATCCATTGCCTCTCAGGGCTTCGGAACAAAGCTCAGGAACGCGATGCTTGAGCATATCAATAAGCTTTCCCATGCGGAGCTTGACAGGCTTGGCACACCCTCGCTTATCACAAGGATGACAAGCGATATCAATCAGCTCCAGCTTGCTGTAGCTATGCTCATAAGGCTTGTTATACGTGCGCCCTTTCTTGTAATAGGAGCGCTTGTGATGGCTTGTACGATAGACCTGAAAATGTCGCTGATTTTTTTCATAGCGTCTCCCCTCATAGCATTGGTACTGTACATAGTAATGAACAGGTCTGTGCCGTTCTTCAAGGATATGCAGGGCAAGCTTGACAGGGTGTCTCTGCTTTCGAGGGAAAACCTTTCCGGAAACCGTGTCATACGTGCATTCAATAAGCAGGATGATAACGATATGGATTTTGAGCGTGCCAATTCGGAGCTTGCACATACAAGCGTGCGTGTGGGAAGAATATCGGCGCTTCTCAGTCCGGTGACATATATCATTGCACAGGCTGCAATAATAGCCATAGTATGGTTCGGCTCTCTCAGTATCAATGTCGGGTCGCTTCAGACCGGTGAGGTCATCGCCCTTGTCAATTATATGACACAGATACTGCTTACTATGATAGTTGTATCAAATCTTGTGGTGATTTTTACAAAGGCATTTGCCGGAGCTGCAAGGGTCAATGAGGTATTCGATACACAGCCCTCGGTAAAGGAAAAGACAACGGAAATAATCGAAACTGATAAGAATGCCCCCGCTGTTGAATTCAGGAATGTATATTTCGGCTACGGTGACGGCGGCGATGTTCTGAGAAATATAAGCTTTACAGCGGAAAAGGGAAGTACCATCGGCATAATCGGCGGCACAGGCTCCGGCAAATCCACGCTTATTTCACTTATACCGAGGTTTTACGATACAAGACAGGGAACAGTGCTTGTGGACGGAGTTGATGTAAGGGAATACTCATTTGCACAGCTCAGGGGCAGAATGGGCATGGTTCCGCAGAAGGCGGTACTGCAAAGCGGAACAATACGCTCAAATATGCTCTGGGGAGATAAGAATGCCGATGATGAGGATATTGAGAAGGCTCTGAGGATATCACAGGCATATGAATTTGTAAGCAGACTTCCGGAGGGAACGGACAGCGAGGTCACCGCAGGCGGAAGCAATTTCTCCGGTGGTCAGCGGCAGAGACTTACCATCGCCCGTGCCCTTGTGAGAAAGCCGGAGATACTGATACTTGACGACAGTGCAAGCGCACTTGATATGGCAACTGACGCAGCTCTGAGATCAGAAATTGCAAAGATTGAGGATATGACAGTGTTTATCATTTCCCAGAGAGTCGCCTCTGTAAGAGGAGCTGACAGTATACTTGTGCTCAATGATTCGGAGCTTGTGGGTAAGGGTACGCATGAACAGCTTATTGAAAGCTGTGAGCTGTACCGTGAGATATGTTCATCGCAGGGTGTATTGTAAGTCGATGTCTTTTTGATTTTACAATCAGCTGGATTTGTATAAAACAGAAGGAGGATAACCGTGAAAAAACCTGAAAGGATAAAACAGGAAAGAACACTTCCGAGACTTCTGCGGTTCTGTACGCCGTACAAGGGCAGTATAGCGGCAGCGCTTGTGTTTGCGATACTTTATGTGGGTCTGAACCTTACTGTGCCGATCCTCGTGGGATATGCGATAGATAATGCGGTAGAGGCAGGCAAGGTCGATTTCGGGGCAATAGGTACGCTTCTTCTTGGGGTTGCCGTGACAGCGGTATGCTCGGGTGTTTTTCAGTGGCTGATGAATATGTGTACGAATTCGGTAGTGTATTTTACCGTCAGAGATATACGCCGACTGATTTTCCGTAAATGGGGCAGCGTTCCGCTTTCTGTGATAGATACCACCCCTCACGGCGATCTTATCAGCAGGATGATAAACGATGCGGACAGTGTGGGGGACGGTCTGATGCAGGGCATCACACAGCTTTTTTCGGGTATCGTGATGATAGTATGCACCCTTGGCTTTATGGTGTATATCAATCTGTATATAGCCATAGCGGTGGTTATAATCACTCCGCTTTCAATTTTTGTCGCAGCCTTCATCACAAAGATATCAAGAAAGCAGTTTGTCAAACAGTCTGAGCTTCAGGGAGAGATCAGCTCATATATCGACGAATATGTGGGTCAGCAGAAGCTTGTGAAGGCATTCGGCTATGAGCAGGCATCAATGGAGGGCTTTTCGGAGATCAATGAAAGACTCAGGGTCTGCGGACAGAAATCACAGTTCTATTCATCCCTTGCAAACCCCAGTACAAGATTTGTCAACAGCCTTGTCACCTCTGCCGTAACCATACTCGGCTCGCTGAGCGTGATCGGCGGCACAATGTCTGTCGGAAGCATAGCTACCTTCATCACCTATGCAAACCAGTATACAAAGCCCTTCAATGAGGTAACAGGCGTTATTCCGCAGATACAGGCGGCTCTTGCAGGCGCAGCACGTATTTTTGAATTCCTTGACAGCGAGGATATGAGCGAGGAAGCTGAGGATGATCCTTCATTCCATGAGCTGAAGGGCAATATAGATATCGAGCACGTAAGCTTTTCATATACACCGCAAAGACCGCTTATCACGGATTTCAACCTTCATGTCAGCTCCGGTCAGAGGGTAGCGATAGTCGGTCCCACAGGCTGCGGAAAAACAACGCTTATAAATCTGCTGATGCGCTTTTATGATATTAACAGCGGTTCAATCAAAATAGACGGCAAAAGCATATATGATATGCCGAGGGGCACCCTTCGCAGTAATTACGGAATGGTTCTTCAGGAAAGCTGGCTTTACAATGCCAGCGTGCGTGACAATATAGCCTACGGAAAGCCGGATGCGACTGATGAGGAGATCATAGCCGCAGCAAAGCAGGCGCATATACATCATTTCATCAGCTGTCTGCCGGAGGGCTATGATACAGTCATAACCGAGGACGGCGGAAATCTTTCACAGGGACAGCGGCAGCTGATATGTATTGCAAGAGTAATGCTCTGCGATCCGCCGATGCTGATACTTGATGAAGCGACAAGCTCGATAGATACCAGAACTGAGATACGTGTTCAGAAGGCATTTGCACGCATGATGAAGGGCAGAACGAGCTTTATCGTGGCGCACAGGCTTTCAACCATCAGGGAAGCGGATATCATACTTGTAATGAAGGACGGAAATATAATAGAGCAGGGCAGCCATGATGAGCTAATACGTCTTGGCGGCTTCTACAGCAAGCTTTTCAACAGTCAGTTTGCAGCAGCAGGATAGAGATTTTTTCAGAAAGAATACATCAAGATATGGGAGTGAAAAATATGAAGGAAATATCAAATGAACTAATAATTGCAGCCCGCAGCGGAGAAAGCGAAGCCTGTGATGAGCTGGTTATGCTGCTTCGTGACAGAATCTATTCAGCAGCACTTATTATGCTGCATAACAGGGAGGATGCTGAGGATGCTGCGCAGGAGGTTTTTTACAGACTTTTTCAGAAGCTTTGATACATTAAAGACCCCTGATACCTTTTCACCATGGCTCAGGATGATAATAATAAATACCTGCCGTACCTATTATGTAAAGAATCACAGAGACGATATTGATATTGATGATGAGGTCATAAACGAGGTTTTCTCGACAAATACAGGAGAATATACAGACATCGTTCCCCATGAAAAGCTTGATAAGTCTGAAAATGACAGGATAGTATACAGCCTTATCGGAAGGCTGCCTGAAAAGTTTTCTCAGGTGCTGATGCTGCGTTTTTACGGCGAGCTTTCATATCAGGATATAGCAAATGAGCTGGGGATCAATCTCGGAACAGTAAAAAGCCGTATAAAAAGCGCAAAGGAAAAGCTTGCCGTCATGGTAACCGAATATGAGGACAAGCACGGCATTACACTGCATACAACCGACATTTTCAGCAATTTTGCAAATATCATCACCAACGCCGGACAGTATCTTACAATTCCCGAAAGCATCAGCACAAATGCAAATGCGTTTGTCAGTGCGGCTGCATCGCTTAATTCAACCGTAAGTGCTGTGTCTGCCGCCGGAAACGGTCTTTCTGCTGTTACAAATATCGCATCCACCGGTATATCTGCTGCTGTCAGCACGACCATCTCAAATACCGCCGCAACAAAGATATCGGCAGCCGCTGCGGCAGTATCTATCGCAGCCTGCATGGGTATAACAGCAATGAATTTCAATACTGACAGTCTCCCGGCAGAGGACATTGAACAATCGGTAGTGTCGGAAAATACACAGGAAAATGCCGGGGATGAAGCCTCACTTTTCAGAGCTGAGGTATCTGAGCCGCAGGTGGTCGTCAGTACGGTGACGGAAATGAGCATTGTATAACGTGAGGTACTGCGTGAGATCTACCGTGACAGCGACCCCAGCGTTGTGCATGATGTCAGCACAGTTACAGAATATGTTGACAGGGAAAAAATAGTATATGTGCCTGTATCAGACAACGGCCATACCATGGATATGGGTGAGCCGACGCTCATAACCTCTGATGACGGATTTTACAAATTCAGAGTATATCCGAAAAATAACGAGGCTACCCTTGTCTATGTGAAGGAATTCTCAACTCCTGAGCTTGTGTTCCCGTCATACGTAAAATTCAATAATATTGATGTACCGGTCACGAGGATATAAAGAAATATCCTATCATCCTCTGATGACAAATCAGAGGAAAAGATCACCACAGTGGTAATGCCGGAAAATATATCAGAGCTTCCCAAGGGCTTTTTCACAGATAAAAGGCTGAGCAAGCTCAATAGTATCAGCGGCGTTTATAAAAATATCACCAGAATAGACGAAAACGCAATTGCTAATCTGTACAGGGAGGATGAGGAGGAGGCGGAGGTTTCTGATGATGGCAGCTTTATTGTTCATTTTGTAGATGTGGATCTGGCATCTGTATTCCCGAATCTTCTTGAGATAGAATCCGGTGCATTTAACGGATTCTGGATAGACAGTCTTACCATGCCCAGAAATTACACATACTGCTCGGAGTTGGCATTTCTGAATGGTGCGAGAAAGGTTAATGTTTATTGTCAGTATCTTGACGACGGAGAAACGCAAAGGTTTCTTCCCAGGGGCGATGAAACGAATATTATTCTTCCGGGTGACAAGATAGGAAACCTGCCGAAATATGTTGAACCTGTTTCAACTATTAAGATGAATCTGATACTCGAAAACAAGGACGCAGATATGTCCGGTACCAGACTTGCAAATCTCGTTGCATATCAACAAATCGGAGAGCTGTACCTGCCTGAAGGAATGAAGAAAATCAGATAAAAACAAACGCACACACGAGGAAAAATCGTGTGTGCGTTTGTTCGGGAAAGATATTAAGTATAAGGAACGTTTGTTTCAAAGAAGCACTGAATAAATTGCTGAGCCGAGAGGCGTGCCTTATTCAGTGCTTTCTTAATAAATCAGTGTTTCCTTCGTATAATCATGGATCAGGGGTGTTTTTGCCGCCAATTTTATGCATGGATTAAAGCTTACTCTGCTGTGAGCGTGAATCTCTTGTCTGTTCTTGCGCCCTTTGAATCAACAGCAATTACTTTTATATCGTATGTTGCCGCAGTTGTGGGAGTAAACTTTGCATATGTGTGCTTATCATTGCCGTAGCTGAGCTTGTTCCATTTTGTGTTTGTGCTGCGCTTGAAATAGAACTCGAAGGTGCAGGGCTTTGTACCGCCGGCTGTGCGTCCTGCAATTGTGACAGTTTTGCCGACCTTGACATTTTCAGCAGTGATGGTTGAAATATTGGTAAGCGCAAGGCTCTTTACAGCTGTGACCTTGAAAATCTTTTCAGCTTTGTTTCCTTCCTTGTCCGTTACAACGGCTTTAATATCATAGTCAGCAGCAGAATTGGGAACCAGTACAGCGTAAGATTTTTCTTCACCGCTTCCGATAAGATTCCATTTTGTATTAGAGCTTCGCTTGAAATAATAATCGTAATGGTAGCCCAGATCATTTCTGCCGCCCTCTGCAGCGCCTGTTATACGTATATCATCGCCGATCTGGACCTTTTCAGCATTGATAAAGGAATTGTTGACGATTGACTTTGTTGCATAGACTTTGAGGTTCGTTTCGTCAGTATTGCCGTCAGCATCCTTGACGACTATCTCTACATCATAAAGGCCGTTGCTTTTTGGGGTAAAAGATGCTGCCGTATCCGGACCGAAGGTTGAACCTGAATAGTATGAGATCCATTTACTGTTTACGGCTCTCTTATAGTAATATGCGTATGTATAAGGTGCCTTGCCTGATTTTGCTATGCCGTTTACAACAACCTTTTCACCGGTATTGACAATAAAGGTATCATAGTTGATCTTGCTTCTTACGCCTGTTTTGATTGTTGATCTGCTGACAATATCATTAGTATGGGTGATAAAAGTAAAACCGTTTTTCTTTGCATAATCCTCTGCGTCAGAGCCGGAATTGCCATGTATAATGTAGCCGCTTATTCGTTGATTTTCAACAGGTTCATCCTCTGTTTCGTAATCACTATAATACCCGAAAGCATATTCTCCTATGTATTTTACGGATTTCGGGATCCATACATTATTGATCGGCATATTTTCTTCATAACGTAAGGTTCCGCAGTCATAAAAGGCATATTTTCCTATATATCTGACATCGGACGGAATATTGATCTCGGCAAGATTTGTACACCAGTAAAACGCATAATCCTCGATATAAAGAACACTGTCCGGGAGAGTGATTTTTTCAATTTCCTGACAATCAGAAAAGGCATACCTGCCAATGGTTTTTACACCTGAGGGTACTTTGATGTTATTATAATCATCATCATAATAACCAGATCCATAGCCGTTCGGGAATTTGATCAGAGTTGTTTTATCTTTATTATAAAGTGCACATCCACTTGAACTGTAATACTTATTGGAATCAGAAACTTTTATTTTTTCGAGGTCATCACTGTAAAAAGCATCACTATCAATGAAGGTTACAGTATATGGTATATACACGGATTGAATACCATCTTTAATTGCTTTTGCTGCTATTCTTGTCACTGTTTTGCCGGAACACTTGGCAGGAATTTCACAGCTTTCTTCTGGAAAGCCATTTTCGTCGAGTAAAGGAGACGCATTTGTTAAAGTAAGGGTGCCGTCAGAATTCTCTGTGAATGTACATCCTCCGCTTTTGTAAGTCTTTGCAGCCGCATTAACAGTAATGCCGGCTTCAGACATAACCTGAGGCATTGTAGCAGCTGAACCAAGCAGAAGTGCAGCGCAAAGGGAAATTGAAGCTATTCTTTTAAAAAAAAGTTTTTTCATAAATATTATTCCTCCTGAAATTATTAACTGATACTCCCGACCGGCACGACCATCAGCAGCCGGTCGGGATAGTTTTTCAGCCGATTATTTTACAACCGTGATCTTGCAGCTTGCTTCCTTGCCGTTATATGTTCTTACTGTTACATAAGCAACACCGGGCTTAACAGCCTTGAAGCTTCCTGTCCAGTCGGTCCTTGTCATTTTGACAACGGAGCTGTTGCTGGTTCTGAAGGTTCTCTTTGCGCAGGCAGCGTCAGAGGGAATGCTTGCAGAAAGCGAGCCGGTCTGACCGACCTTGAGAGTCATTACACCCTTGTTGAGCTTTACCCATGAGGGAGCACTCTTTACAGTGACTGTGCATGCAGTTTCAGCACCGTTTGCAGCCTTTGCAGTTACCCATGCCTTACCTTTTCCAACAGCCTTGATATTGCCGTTCTTGTCAACTGTAACGATCTTTGAATTGGATGTTCTCCATGTTACGCTCTTGTTTGCTGTGAGCTTGAATGTCTCGTTCTGACCGAGAGAAAGTGTGGTTTTGTTGAGCACAACATCAGGAATGACCTTTACCGTACAGCTTGCGACCTTACCATTTACAGTAGCTGCTTTGATAGTAGCTGTACCTGCTTTTTTAGCAGTGATCTTACCGCCTGATACAGTTGCGATGCTGTTATCGGATGATGACCAGCTTACAGAATTGTTCGCAGGAGTAACGGTTGCTTTAAGAGTTGCAGTTGAGCCTTGAGTGACATTGAGTGATGTTTTGTCAAGAGCAATCTTAGTGGGAAGAAGTACAAACTTGTAGCCCTTTGCTTTTGCATAACTCTGAGCAGCAGAATTTGCATTTCCGTGAATTGTGAAGGTCATAGGTTTGTTTCTTCTGTCCAGCAGTGCAGAGCTGTTCAGTTTTATATTATCTGACAGAATGTAAACGTCAGTAAGCTCTGAGCAGCCGTCAAAAAGCCAGTTTGAGGTTTCCTTTACAGAAGAGGGAAGGATAACAGTTTTAAGGGAGGTGCAGTTCTTGAATACAGAGTTTTCGATACTCTCGACCCTGCCGAGGTTTACGCTTTTCAATGAATAACAATTTTCAAAGGCAAGTGTTTTGAGAGTTTTAACGCTTGAGGGCAGAGAGATGCTTGTGAGAGACTCACATTTAGTGAAAAATCCGCTGGGAATATATGTCCAGCCGTTCGGAATAGTAACATTAGTGAGTGATGTACAATCTTCAAAGGCGTGGGAGCCAACGGAGTCTTCATTAGTTTTCGGCAGAGTTACCTTTTTAAGAGATTTGCAGCCGTGAAATGCCCATGAACCTATTTTTGTTACTGAATCAGGAATAACAACACTTGTAATGTTCTTACGCTGGAACGCATAGGCATCTAATTCCTTTACCGGTCTGTTATTATACCTTGACGGAATAACAATATTCGTTTCATGACCGGTATATCTGGATACTATGTAACCGCCGCTGCATTCACGGAAAACAAAGCTTGAGTCAGGTGTAGCAGCCTGGACCTCGATGCCTGAGCCGTCTGTCACCTGCGGCAAAACAGTAACCGCTGATCCTGCAAGCATAAGAGCTGCAAGTGTGCACGTTAAGATTTTTTTTGCTGATTTTTTGATTGTCATTTTTTTTTCCTCCATAATTAAATTTTTTGTTCAGAAGACGAACTGATTGATATGAAAAGAAATCATCCCTTCTTACCGGCAAAGGCTGAATGTATAGTAAACGTCATTAATAAAATCCTATTGTCAGCCTGAAAAATATTTCTCCTATCTGTCATTCTGAGGAGCGCAGCGACGAAGAATCTTTCCGATTACGCTGCTTTCGTGGAAAAGATCCTTCACTGCGCTCAGGATGACATCAGGGCAAAACTTTTGTCGTTTACTATAAGCAGGATAATTCCATTCCGTAGAAAATATATCAGGCAAATTATCAAAAAGTTCGGAAAAAACTAAGTTGTTTTTGACCTCATACTCAAAATCCCCATAGGTCTGCGCAGCGCTTACGGTCAGGCTGCTCTGAGGGATAACAGCCGGCATTGACACAGCCGCACCGGCAAGCATAAGAGCCGCAAGTGTGCAGGTCAGAATTCTTTTTGATGTTTTTTTGATTTCCATGGTATTTTCCTCCGTAAAATAAAATTTTAAGACGTTTACATTTAAAACAATAGGCATTATAATCCTTTGCTTTAATAAGCTTTGATTTTCCTTTCCATAGATACAGATTCATTAAAATTATAAAATGTTCGGAAAAATTTAAAAATTAAAAAAATATTTTTTCAGAAAAACGCTGATAAATAGTGTGACAGATACCATTGGTTTATCCGGTGAATGTCACAAGCTGTAAATATCTGATTCACATAAAATATTATACTATAAATTTTAACCTATAGAAACTATTTTAAAAAATTTATTAAACGTTCGCTCAGCCGTCGGTTGAGGCATAGCCGAAACCGTTTACGGCGTGCGGTTGTTATAACATAAAAAATATTTATGTGAGATAAAAATCAATGTTAAACCATATGAATTTTTAATATTGAAATTGTTGAATTCGTCGGCGTGATGTAGTGTCACTATATGTAAAACTATAATTGGCAATCAGCTTTGGATAATAATTCTGATGCAGTCTATGCTCAAAAGGTCTGGCGGTACCCGAGTAAACCTTTTTCAGACTGACTAAGCCGTGAATTGAGACCCCGGCGGCACGCCGGCGCAGTATCACACTGACTTGACAAGTGGGGGAGAAATTTGGTATAATAAATCGTTATAAAGTATACTCGAGAGGTGTACTTAATTATAAACGGAAAAGATGATTTGAATGATAAAAAGTATGACCGGCTACGGCAGGTTTGAGGGTGTGATAGACGGGAGAAATGTGATCTTTGAGATCAGATCAGTCAATCACAGATTCCTTGAGCTTCAGTGCCGTACACCGAGGGGCTGCGGCTTTATTGAGGAAACAATAAAAAAGCTTGTCTCGGAATATGTGACAAGAGGCAAGACGGATGTATATGTCTCGATAGAAGCGGATGACAGCCTTGCAGCAGAGGTGACTCTGAACCGCTCACTCGCAGAAGGATATATCAAGGCGCTCAGAGAGCTTCATGACAGCTATGGCCTTGCAGATGATATCTCAGTATCATCCGTTGCCAGATATAATGATCTCTTTACAGTCAGAAAGGCACCCGAAAATGAGGAAGCTCTCTGCGCAATAACCGAAAAGGCAGGAAGAATTGCTCTTGAGAGCTTCGTTGCAATGAGGGAAAGAGAAGGCGAAAAGCTCAGAGCTGACGTTCTTTCACGCTGCGATAAGATCATTTCAATTGTAGAACAGATAGAAGCACGTTCGCCCGAGCTTGTGAAGGAATACCGTGAAAAACTGTATGCAAGACTTTCCGAGGTTTTAGGAGATACTACCATCGATCCGCAGAGGATACTTACAGAGGCTGCCATATTTGCTGATAAGACGGCGGTGGATGAGGAAACTGTAAGACTCAGAAGTCATATCGATCAGCTCAGGACAATGCTTTCCGGAAATGAAGCGGTCGGAAGAAAAATAGATTTCATCGTTCAGGAAATGAACAGAGAGGCTAATACAACCGGCTCAAAGGTCAGCGATGCTCAGCTTGCTCATAAGGTGGTTGACATCAAGGCGGAGATCGAAAAGATCAGGGAACAGATTCAGAATATAGAGTAAGACCGGAGGACGCATTATGCAGCTTTTGAATATCGGCTACGGCAATATGATCTCAGCCGAAAGAATAATTGCAATAGTAAGTCCTGACGCAGCGCCTGTAAAGCGTCTTGTACAGGGCGCAAAGGACAGGGGAATGCTTATAGATGCATCCTGCGGAAGAAAGACCAAGGCTGTGATAGTCACAGACAGCGATCATGTGGTTCTGTCTGCACTGCAACCGGAAACGCTTTCGCACAGAGCAGTCAATACAGAAACGACCGAGGGGGTAGAGCAGAGTGAGATCTGATGGCTTGCTGATAGTAATATCAGGTCCTGCCGGAGCAGGCAAGGGTACAGTTGTGCAGGAGCTTGTGAAGGATGAAAATATCCGTCTTTCCATATCATCCACAACAAGAGCGCCCAGAGGTAAGGAACAGAACGGTGTGGAATATAATTTCCTGTCAAAGGAAGAATTTGAAGGCCTTATAGCTGAAAACGGCTTCTATGAATATGCACAGTATGTGGGAAATTATTACGGCACACCTAAAAAGCCCGTTGAACAGTGGCGCAGCGAGGGCAGGGATGTTATCTTTGAAATTGAGGTTCAGGGATGCAGGAAGATGAGAGAGATCCTGCCCGGATGCATCAGTATTTTTATAATGCCGCCGTCGCTTGAGATACTTGAAGCCCGTCTGAGGGGCAGGGGTACAGAAACCGAAGAGGTTATTAAAAAGCGTATGGCAAGGGCAAAGGAGGAGCTTGCGATCGCAGAGGAATATGACTATGTGGTCGTTAATGATAAGCTTGAGGACTGTGTGGCAGAGGTCAGGGAGATCATTGCCGCAAACAGGACAAAAGCATAAACATTTGCAGGCTATGACAATACATTTTTTCAGGAGGTATTTTTATGTACGAACATTACACAAGACCGTCAGTAGATGATATTTTTGCAGGCAAGATGAGCAAATATGCTCTCGCAATCGCAGTTGCAAAAAGAGCAAGAGAAATAACAGACGATATGCAGAGCGATAAGGGCAAGGTATGCGACAAGCCTGTTATCGTTGCAGTTGATGAATTCAAGGATCATAAATATGCTATCCTTGAGCCTGATACAGATGACTGATAAGCTTCTTGCTGCCCGTGTGGCAGTGGAAAATGCCAATTTCAGTTTTGATAAGCTTTATGATTATTTTGTGCCCGAGGAGCTGAAGGGCATGGTATTGCCCGGGTGCAGAGTTAAGGTCAGCTTCGGTCACGGGCTTCGTCAGGGCATGGTTTTTGCCTTGAGGGAAACCGGGAGCATTGAGGGTCTGAAAAAGATCTCGCTGCTTATTGATAAGGAACCTGTGATGTCCGGGGAGCTTCTCAGTCTTGCAGCATTTATGAAAAACAGATGCTACTGCACATATTTCGATGCCTGTCAGGCAATGCTGCCGGCAGGTCTGTCGGTAAAGCTTACGTACAGCTACAGCGCTGTAAAGGACGTGAGTGCAGAGGAGCTTCTTCTCTCGGAGGACGAAAAAGTCGTTTTTGAAAGACTTCTTGAAAGGAAAAGACCTGTCAGGGAGGATAATCTTCTGAAAAGCTTCGGACTCAGGGACAATGGAATACTGAAAGCCCTTGAAAAAAAAGGTGCAGTAATAAAAAGTGAAGCTATAAAAAGAAAAATAGCTGATAAAACCGTAAAAATGATATGCCTGACCGATCATGTCCCGGAGAGAAAGTATTCTCCGGCTCAGAGTGAGGTCATAAAAACCCTTGAGGATATCGGTGAGGCTTCGGTTAAGGAGCTGAGCTATTTCACCGGAGCAAGCTCTGCGGTAATGACGAATTTAGTAAAGCTTGGCATCTGCCGCTTCTTTGAAGCAGAACCGCCGAAGGCTGAACCGCAGCAGGTGCGCGCGGAGGTCTGTACAGAGCAGATAACCCTGACTCCCCGTCAGAATGAAGCCTTTGAAAGTATGCTCTCAAGGCTTGAAAGCGGAAAGCCGTCCGTTACACTTCTGTACGGCGTGACAGGCAGCGGAAAGACATCTGTTTTTATGAAGCTCGTTGACAGGGTGAATGAACAGGGCAGGGGAGTTATCTGCATGGTTCCTGAGATATCGCTGACACCGCAGCTGCTTGCAAAATTCAGGGCACGCTACGGAGACAGGGTAGCTGTCTTTCACAGCGGTCTTTCCCTCGGTGAAAGACTTGAGCAGTGGAGGGCAGTAAAGGAAGGACGTGCAAATATTGCTGTGGGCACACGCTCGGCGATCTTTGCCCCGATGGAAAACATCGGTCTTATCGTCATGGATGAGGAACAGGAATACAGCTATAAATCCTCAGCAGCTCCCAGGTTTCATGCAAGGGAGCTTGCAAAATTCCGCTGCAATGAAAATAAATGCCTGCTTGTGCTTTCTTCGGCAACACCGTCGGTCGAAAGCTTCCAGCACGCAGTCAGCGGACGCTATGATATGTGCCGCCTTGACAGCAGATACGGCAGCGCAAAGCTGCCTCATGTGGTCACAGCGGATATGAACATTGAACAGCAGCAGGGTAATACAAGCGGATACAGCTCGGTACTTCTTGAGGCGGTGGCTGAAAACCTTGAAAGCGGTCAGCAGTCGATACTTCTTCTGAACAGAAGGGGACATAATACATTTATCGCCTGCCGTGAATGCTGTGAGGTAATTTCCTGCCCCAACTGCTCGATCTCGCTTACATATCACAGCGCAAATCACAGACTGATGTGTCATTACTGCGGATATTCGGTGCCGGTGCCTGAGAGCTGCCCGTCATGCGGGTCGAAAAAGATCAGGTACAGCGGAGCAGGCACACAAAGAGCTGAACAGGAGATCGCTGAGATCTTTCCGAAGGCACGTATACTCAGACTTGACACAGATTCGACAATGCGCCGCTATGCATATGAAAAAAAGCTCGCCGCATTCAGAAACGGCGAATATGATATAATGCTCGGCACGCAGATGGTGGCAAAGGGACTTGATTTTCCGAATGTGACGCTTGTGGGAGTGCTCAGCGCAGACGGAATGATGCACTCGGATGATTACCGAAGCTATGAAAGAACGTTTTCGCTGCTGACGCAGGTGGTCGGACGCTCCGGCAGGGGCGGACTGGAGGGCAGGGCTGTAATACAGACCTATGAACCGCAGGACCCTGTAATAGAGCTTGCCGCAGCACAGAATTATGATGAGTTTTTCAAAACTGAAATTGCACTGAGAAAGGCGATGCTGTATCCGCCCTTTGCGGATATCGCAGTGATAGCCTTTGCAGGAACAGATAAGGATGCAGTACAAAAAGCTTCAGAGTTTTTTGCTCAGCTTCTCAGGGAAAGCCTGAGGGGAGAATACAGTGAGCTTCCCATAAGAATGCTGGGACCTGCACCTGCGTCTGTTTCAAAGGTCGGAGGGAAATACCGCTTCCGCATAATATTAAAATTCAAAAACACAAAGCGCTTCCGGGAAATGCTGTCATCACTGCTGTGCAGGATGTGCACGGAAAATGAGTTCCGTGATGTCACAGTATATGCAGATGTTGACCCAGATAATATAATGTAGGGCAGGTCAGCCCCGTCAATAACGGGAACGCTTTGAGCAATAGATAATAATAACGTGAAAGGATCGGAGGAATCTATATGGCAATCAGAAATATCGTAAAAGAGGGAGACCCTGTGCTGAGCAAGATCTGCCGTCCTGTTGAAAAATTTGATGAAAAGCTTGCAACACTGGTCGAGGATATGTATGAAACAATGGACGACGGCGAGGGAGTTGGTCTTGCAGCACCTCAGGTCGGTATCCTGAGAAGAATTTTCGTAATTGATATCGGAGAAGGACGGACAGAATTTATTAACCCCAAGATAATCAAAACAAAAGGCAGACAGGAGGGCAGCGAGGGCTGTCTTTCATGTCCGGGAGAATTCGGAATAACAGAACGTCCGATGTATGTAACAGTGAAGGCTCAGAACCGCTACGGCGATCAGTTCACAGTCAACGCCGAAGGACTTTATGCAAAGGCGATCTGCCATGAAAACGATCATCTTGACGGAATACTTTTCAAGGAGCATATTATCCGTAAGCTCGAGCCGGATGAGATACAGAAGATGAAAAAATAATATCCGCAGGGCAATGGGATTATAATATTATCATCCCGGTAAGTATGACCGGATTATAAAAGGAGCAGAAATATGAGGATAGTTTTTATGGGCACACCGGATTTTGCCGTACCGTGTCTTGAAGCTCTGATAAAGGACGGAAATGAAATAGCTGCTGTCTATACCCAGCCCGATAAGCCTAAGGGCAGGGGCTATACAATGACGCCGCCGCCTGTAAAGGTGCTTGCAATGGACAACAATATAGAGGTCTTTCAGCCGACAACGTTAAAGGACGGCGAGGCTGCCCGGAAGCTCTCGGAGCTTGCACCGGAAATGATAGTTGTGGTTGCATATGGAAAGATACTTCCGAAGGAGATAATCGATCTTCCAAAGTACGGCTGTGTGAACGTACATGCTTCACTTCTGCCGCAGTACAGGGGAGCATCTCCGATACAGCAGGCAGTTCTTGACGGCTGCAAAAAAACAGGCGTGACCGCAATGTGTATGGACGAAGGTCTTGATACAGGCGATATGCTTATGAAAACAGAGCTTGAGATAGGCGAAAACGAAACAGCCGACGAGCTTCACGACAGACTTTCCGCAGCAGGCGCAGAGCTGATCGTCAGGGTAGTACACGCAGCGCAGGATGGAACTCTTGTGCGTGAAAAGCAGGATGACAGCCTGTCGAGCTATGCCGGGATGCTCACGAAAAAAATGTCCGCAATAGATTTCACAAAAACAGCAGCCGAGGTACATAATAAGGTCAGGGGGCTTAATTCATGGCCCGGCGCATCAGCAGTGCTTGACGGAAAAAAAGTCAAGATACACAAGACTGTGATAGCACAGGGCAAGGGCGAGCCGGGACAGGTGCTGTCTCTCAGTCCGCTGATCGCAGCCTGCGGAGAGGGCGCTGTTGAAATAAAGGAGATCCAGCCTGAGGGCAAGAAAAAAATGGATGCCAAAGCCTTTGTCAACGGTCTACGCAGCAAAAAAGCCGATGATCTGAAATTTACCTGATTCAATCCGGAAATGGGAATCGCATAGTTGGTTTTCAATAATTTGTAGTTAACAATTCAAAGCAGTAAAAGTTCTTGTTCAGGGGCGAAAAAACTCCTGAGAATCGAAAAACAGTAATAAAAGGTGAGAAAATGACAGGAAGCGCAAGACAGACGGCTTATGAAGCATTGCTGCGTGTTGAACGGGACAAGGCATATTCAAATATAATACTTGATAAGCTTTTGTCGGGCTCGGAGCTTCCGGGACGGGATAAGGCATTTGCATCAATGCTTTTTTACGGCGTAATGGAAAAAAAGCTTCTGCTTGACTATAACCTGTCTCAGCTGTCAAGTAAGCCTGTTAATAAGCTTGATATTGAAATACTCATAATACTTCGTATGGGGCTGTATCAGCTGTTTTTTGCAGACAGCGTAACGGATGCGGCTGCTGTCAATGAAAGCGTAAGACTCTGTAAGATAAACAGACAGAGCAGTGCGTCAGGCTTTGTCAACGCAGTGCTGAGAAATGCCGTAAAGCTTTCAGAGCTGCGCCTGCCAGAAAAGAAAAAGGGAAAGAACAAATATTATTCTATAAAATATTCATGCCCCGAAAAAATAATAAAGCTCTGGCGCAGTGCCTACGGCGATGGGATAACCGAGGGAATACTGTCATCCCTTTCCGAAAAGCCCGTGCTCTATGCAAGGGTCAATACATTGAGGATAACGCCTGAGCAACTTGCCCTGCGTCTTGAGAAAAAAGGTATCAGGACAGAGCAGAGCATCGTTTCCGGCAACTGTATCGCAATGTACGGCGCAGGTGCTGTTCAGGAGCTTGAGGAATATAGGGAGGGGCTTTTTCATATACAGGATGCTGCCTGTCAGCTTTGCTGCGGTATGCTCCACGTAAAAAAAGGCGATACTGCGGCTGATGTCTGCGCAGCCCCCGGGGGAAAATCCTTTACAATTGCAGAAATAATGGAAAATGAAGGACAGATCATTTCCTGCGATCTTTATGAAAACAGACTCAGACTTGTCAGCAGCGGTGCTGAGCGTCTCGGAATAAGTATAATAAGGACGCATACCGGTGATTCGTCAAGGCTTGAAAATATGCCTCCGGCTGATGCGGTGCTTTGCGATGTGCCCTGCTCCGGACTCGGAATAATCAGAAAAAAGCCGGAGCTGAGATATAAGGATGAGCTTGGAACTGACAGCCTTCCGGAGCTTCAGTATGATATACTTTGCAGTGCGGCTTCAATACTGAAACCGGGCGGAAGGCTGGTTTATTCGACCTGTACCCTCAACCCTTCCGAAAACGGCGGAAATATAAGACGCTTTCTCAGCGAACATGAGGACTTTGAGCCTGTGCCGCTTGAGCTGCCGGAGGGAATAAAGCGTATGATACAGGAGCCGGAAAATGAACTGACCCTGTTTCCGCAGATGTGCAGAACAGACGGTTTCTTTATTTCAGCGGTCAGAAGAAAATAAATATCTGAAAATATATTCAGCATTATATTATTGAAACGTTGATTAATTCATTAATCGGCGTTTTGGGGTGTGGGGGTGCAGGTGTCCGGTGGACACCGCTGCCAAAGGCGCCCGAAGGAAGTGCCATCCGGGGTGCAGCAGCACCGACCGAGCCGGCAGGCGAGACAGCCCCACGCATAAACACTTCTGGGTTCGTTCAAACTTCAAAAAGCTATTTATTCAGTGTTTCCTTATATATAGTAAAGGCGGTGAGATATTTGACAGAAAACAAAACCGATATAAAATCAATGAATGAGCAGGAGCTGAAGGCTATGCTGACGGAAATGGGTCAGCCGGGCTTTCGCAGCGGACAGGTGTATAAATGGCTGCATCAGGGTGTAAAAAGCTTTGATGAAATGACTAATATTCCTGCCGCATTAAGGCAAAAACTTGTAGAAAACTGCTATATATCTCACGCAGCTATTGAAAAAAAATTGATTTCGGCTTATGATGGTACAGTGAAGTATTTGTTTTCGTTTGCAGACGGTGAAACAGTTGAATCGGTTGTGATGAAATATCATCACGGCCACACCAGCTGCGTTTCCACGCAGGTGGGCTGTAAAATGGGCTGCGACTTCTGTGCTACCGGAAAAAGCGGCTTCCGGCGGAATCTTACCGCATCGGAAATATTGTCCCAGATACAGACCGAGCAGGAGGATAACGGGATCAGGATCTCGAATATCGTGCTGATGGGAATGGGAGAGCCGCTTGATAATTATGACAATGTGATCCGTTTTCTTGAGCTTGTCAGCTCTGAGCACGGACTTAATATAGGAATGAGACATATATCCCTTTCGACCTGCGGAATAGTGCCGAGGATATATGAGCTTGCAGAAAAAAAGCTCCAGCTTACTCTTTCGGTCTCTCTTCATGCACCGAACGATGAGATAAGGAGCAGAACAATGCCTGTGAACAGGAAGTATCCTGTTGCGGAGCTTCTGAGAGCTTGCAGGTATTATGCAGAAAAAACAGGACGAAGGATATCATTTGAATATGCAATGATAGACGGAGTAAATGACAGTGATGAATGTGCCCGTGAGCTGGCAGGAAGGATAAAGGGAATGCTCGCTCACGTAAATCTGATACCCGTGAACAGCGTCAGCGGCAGCGATTACCGGAAAAGCCGTGGGGACAGACTGAAAAGCTTCGTTCAGATACTTGAACGCTCGGGGATCACGGCAACGGTCAGAAGAACGCTGGGCAGCGATATAAACGCATCCTGCGGACAGCTCAGATCGTCCGCCGCCGGAAATAATAAGGCAAAGGGGGAAATAGTACAATGAAATTATATTCACAGAGTGATATTGGTCTGAGAAGAAATTCAAACCAGGATTACTGCATGACGGGATATTTCCCCGACGGAGCAGCCTTTGCGATCGTATGTGACGGAATGGGCGGAGCAAACGGAGGAAGCACTGCAAGCCGTGTCGCAACAGAAACGATAGCAGAAACGATAAACGGAGGCTATCGTCCCGAAATGGACAGAAGCGAAACAGAATCGCTGATGAAGCTTGCGATAGATTATGCAAACAAGGCTGTATATGATATGGCAACGCACGTAGCCGGACTTGAAGGCATGGGAACGACGGTGGTTCTTGTAATAGCCAAGGACGGCAGACTCCATGTTGTCCATGCAGGAGACAGCCGGGCATATCTTTGTACAAATGACAGTATCAGACAGATAACGACCGACCACTCCATTGTGCAGGAGCTTGTTGAAGCGGGTCAGATAACTCCCGAGGAGGCAAGGACTCATCCGAACAGGAATCTGATAACAAGAGCACTCGGAACAGAGCCGGTGCTCCGTGCTGATTATAACGTAGTTGAATTCAAGGACGATGCAAAGGTAATACTTTGTACAGACGGAATGTCAAATTACATAACAGACGACAGCCTTCTTGAATTTATCAGGAATAATAGCTGCAGTGAGCTGACGGATAAGCTGATAGAAAAATCCAAGGAGCTTGGCGGCAGTGATAATATCACGGTAGCCGTTATTTCAGCAGATTAGCACAATACGTAAAAAGCTTATTAAAGGGTGTAACCTTATACTATAGAAGGAAGTGCAGATAATTCTGCGGGCATGATCCAGCCGAATCTGAAAGGAGAAATATTAATGGATAAATACACCGGAAAAAGACTTGACGGACGATATGAAATACAAGAGCTTATCGGCGTCGGCGGAATGGCAATGGTCTATAAGGCGTATGACACAGTAGACGATACGACCGTTGCTATCAAGATACTCAAGGATGAATTCCTCGGAAACAGCGAATTTATCAGACGCTTTAAAAATGAATCAAAGGCTATCGCTGTACTTTCCCATCCGAATATCGTAAAGGTAAATGATGTCAGCTTCGGAGATAAGATACAGTATATCGTAATGGAATATATCGACGGTATCACCCTCAAGGAGTATATCGGACATCAGCATAATATTCCGTGGAAGGAAGCCGTTCATTTTACGGTTCAGATCCTTCAGGCACTCCAGCACGCACATGAAAAGGGCATAGTCCACAGAGATATGAAGCCCCAGAATATCATGCTTCTTCAGGACGGCTCGATCAAGGTTACGGACTTCGGTATCGCAAGATTTTCCGATAACGAAACAAGAACAATGACAGATAAGGCCATCGGCTCTGTACATTATATTGCTCCCGAACAGGCAAGAGGCGATAATACAGACGGTAAGGCAGATATATACAGCGTGGGCGTAATGCTTTATGAAATGCTCACAGGAAAGCTTCCCTTTGAAGCTGACAGTGCAGTATCTGTTGCAATAATGCAGATGCAGAATGAGCCTACGCCGCTTCGTGAGATAAATGACAAGATCCCCGAGGGCATCGAGGAGATCACCCTCAAGGCAATGAGAAAGGATCCTAACCAGCGCTACGGCAGCGCAGGAGAAATGCTGGAGGCAATCGAGATCTTCCGCAGGAATCCTTCCGTAAGATTCAGATACAGCTATTATGTAGACGAAAACCCGACAAAATATGTTGAAAAGCCCGGTAAGATAACCCCCTCTGTTCCGGAGCCTTCATATGAGGAAGAGGAATACGAGGTATTTGAGGATGAGGCAGCAATAAACCGTCCGAAAACCATTGTAAAATGGATAACTGGTGTTGTTGCGATACTTGTTGTCGGAGCGATCGCACTGATGCTCTATATGATGATAAGCTCAAGCATCAAGGCAAATGAAACAAAGGATGTTGAAGTTCCTGAATTCGTCGGAAAGATGTATGAGGATATCAAAAAGGATAAGAGCTATAAATTCAAGTTTGAGATAAGTGCGGATTTTGAGGCTGACAAGCCGCTTAATGTGGTGCTCAAGCAGGATCCGGCGCCTCATTCAAAGGATGTCAAGGAAAATGCAACTATCAAGCTTGTTATCAACAGTACAAGCACGACTGTAGAGGTTCCTAAGCTCAAGAATTACGCAGAAAACGATGCTATCGCAAAGCTTGAGCAGAGACATTTCAATTATACAGTTTCAAGGATCAACAGCACCGAGGTACAGAAGGGCTATGTTATCGACTGCTCACCGCAGGAGGGACTTCAGCTTGAGATCGGTACAACGATCACTCTTCTTGTAAGTGACGGACCTGCAACAGATAAGGTTAAAGTACCGGATGTTGTGGGCATGGGCTTCGATTCGGCAAAGGCTTCTCTTGAGGCACAGGGCTTCACAACACAGAAGGCAACAGTCGCAAGCGATAAGAGCGAGGGTCTTGTAGTAGCAACAGACCCGCTGGCAGGAAATACCCTGACAAAAGGCTCTCTGATCACAATACAGGTAAGTGACGGAAGCAAGGCAGTTACATCTATCAAATATACTCTCAATAACTTCCCGAAGAAGGAGTTCGCAGAGGTCAGAGTAACAGTATTCGCTGACGGAACAAAGATAGACGAATTCATCGGAACACCTTCTGAGAATCTTACAAGACAGATCGAGGTAGCACCTAACGGCGCAGTAAACTTCCAGAAGACGATAACAGTAATGCTTGACGGCAATAAGTATCAGGAGTTTACATTCAACTTCAAGACCAGAGAGGTAAGACAGACCTATCTCAATAACGGCTATGTTCCGAAGGTAGAAAAGCCTGAGGAATCAAGCGAGGAATCAAGCGAGGAATCAAGCGAGGAGTCAACAGAGGAAGAGTCATCAGAAGAGGAATCCACAGAGGAAGAATCATCTGGGGTTGAAGAATCCTCAGAGGCAGCTACACTTGAGGATCAGATAGCATCATCCGTATCAAATGTTGACTATCAGTTCACAAGATACTATTACACCGATGAGGACTATGCAGCAGGTCAGGCGATCGTTTCAGAGTATACCGAGAGGATCAACGCTGCATCATCCATTGAAGAGGCACAGGCTCTTGAGGCTGAAGCTATTGCGAAGCTCGAGAATGTACCGCATTCTTCAGATCCGGTCTGATACGGGGTGAACAATGGAGAGAATAAACGGACTTATAATTAAAGCAATCAGCGGCTTCTACTATGTTGAAGCCGCTGACTCCGTATATGAATGTAAGGCAAGGGGGATCTTCCGCAAAAAGGGGATCAGCCCTGTGGTGGGTGACAGGGCAGTGATAACCCCCTGTGAGGACGGAACTGCACAGGTGGAAGAGATCCTTCCGAGAAAAAATTATCTTGTGCGTCCGCCGCTTGCAAATCTTGACAGATTATTCATTGTATCATCAGCAGCACAGCCGTCACCGAATACGGTGATAATAGACAAGATATGTGCGGTAGCAGTGAGCAAGGGAATAGAGCCGGTGCCGGTATTTACAAAAACAGATCTGTCCTCCGCATCGGAGCTTACAGAAATATACAGACGCTCAGGCTTCAATGCTTTTGAATACAGCACACAGGATCAGAGCAGCAGACAGGAGCTTTTGTCCCTGCTCAGCGGAAAGATATCCGCCTTTACGGGAAATACAGGAGTAGGAAAATCCACACTTCTCAACAGTCTGATACCCGGGCTTGATATACAGACAGGAGATATCAGCAAAAAGCTCGGCAGAGGAAGACATACGACACGCCACAGTGAGCTGTATAAGGTTGGCGGCGGATATGTGGCAGATACTCCCGGTTTTTCAACGGTGGATATCGAAAGGTATGAGATCATTCGCAAGGACGAGCTTGCAGAATGCTTTCCTGATTTTGAGCAGTACCGTTATGACTGTCAGTTTACCGGATGCTCTCACGTATGCGAAAAGGGCTGCGCTGTCATTGAAGCGGTAAACGAGGGGAAGATATGCTCCTCAAGGCATAAAAGCTATGTCAGTATGTACAATGAGGTAAAGGACATACCCGACTGGAAAAAATAGAATAATGTTCATTATGATTCCGGGAGTCTTCCCGGAATTTTTTTCGTCACAAAAATCCCCGGAACGGTATATTATGATAATGTAAGCAGCAAGCAGAATAATTAACGGAGGTAGCCGGATGAACAGATGTGCAGTAAGCAGAAAAGCGTTGTCATTCGGATTGGGATTGCTTGCGGGAGTAATTCTGCCTAAGTGCTGGACAGCGGTGATCGCAGCGGTGGTGCTTGTGATAGTAGCCGTTGTATGCTCGCACAGCGGCAGACGGTATTGACAGGAGGCAGCTTATGAAATTTGTAGTAGTTGACAATCCTAAATTCTGGAGCTTTTTCCTCAGAAGAATGTTCAGGATAAAAAAGATACCGCAAAACGCAGGCTGATACTGAGGAATAAGTATAAACACAACTCCGCCGTGTGCAGGACAGACCATGCACACGGCGGAGATTATATTTTTATTAACTTAAACTTCCCATACCATTTTACTGTTAAACTCAAGTATTAATCGTACTTTCAACAACTTTTATTGTTTTCTTTTCGCCGCCCGCCTCCGGCGGGCGGCGAAAAGAAAACGTCTGATAATAAGCCAACTATTTCGACAGTGTAATATCAAGTGGGAAGTTTGAGTTATTGATTATCGGTTCTGTAATAAGTAAGATTGGTGAAGATCAGTGTTTCGCATGAGGATGTAGGCTCAGGTGAGAAGCTGCCGACTATCTCACTTCCGTCACGCATATAGATGACGCCGCTGCCGCATGGCTCACCGTTTGAGAACATACCGGTGTAGCGGTGATCGAAATAAAGCATTGTTCCTCTGCCCTCGGGCTTGCCGAGATGGATCTGACCTGTGTAGATACCTCCGCAGTAGGAAAGCTCGACAGCATATTCCGGAGAGTTGGAATACTTCTCATAATCAGTTCCTGAAAGCTCGCTGCACTGAGGCAGAGCCTCAAGCTCTCTGTAAAATACGCTCATTGCCTTTTCAGGCTTTCCTTTTCTGAAGATACCCTCGAATTCCTTTTCACAGGAGGAATTAAAGCTGCAGCCCATACCGCTGCGCTGTCCGGCGCTGACATTACCGTAGTACAGAATGGAACCGTCCTCACTGTATTCGCACATATATGTAAGCTCGTCATTTTCAAATATGCATTTCTTTATGATCCTGCCGCCGGCAATCTCGTTTATCCTTCCCTCACGCTTGCCGTCCCTGAAGCAGCCTGCAAATCTCGGCTCGCCGCATTCATAAAGCACACCGCAGCCATTATAGCTGCCCGATTCCCACATACCTGTATAGACAACCTCATCGCCGTCAACCTCTGTTCCGAAGCCGCTGACCTTTCCGCTTATGAATGAACCGGTGTATACAAGCTCGCCATCTTCAAAAAGCTTGCCCTTTCCGTTCCAGAAACCGGAGCTGAAATCGCCCTCATAGAGCTTCACGCCGTTTCTGTATTCAACGCCCTTGCCGTTTCTTTGCATATCCGTCCATTCACCGCAGTAAACAAGAGCACCGGAGGCATCATATTCATTGAATACACCGGAAGGCTCGCCGTCAGTAAAGCGTCCCTCAGCGTAACCTCCGTCCTCGCTGTAAAGCCTGCCTGCACCGTTGTACAGATCGGAGCTGTAACCGCCGGTGTAAATAATACGTCCCGAAGCATCACGCAGAGTGCAGTTTCCGTCAGCCCTGCCTGTGCGGAAGCTTCCGTGAAGTGTGCATCCGTCCTCAAGATAAAGCACGCCCTGACCGTGATAAAGATCATTTTTCCAAAGCCCCTTGTATCTGACAGAGCCGTCCTTGTTGTAGCTTACGCCCTCGCCGTTTCTCATTCCGCCGGAGAAGCTGCCCGTGTAAAGCATATTTCCGTCGCTGTCGAACTGTGTGCCGGAGCCGAGGAATTCTCCGTCTTTGTATTTTCCTACAAAGAAGGTATCGCTCTCAGCGGAGTAGGTAATACCAGCGCCGCTGCGTTTGCTGCCGGTCGTTTTACCGGCATAGATAAGCCTGCCGTCCCGGTCAAAGCTTGCGCCGACAGAGCATGGCTCGTTTTCATGCCATTTGCCAACAAAGATGCTGCCGTCTGATGATGAAAAGGCAGCGCCGAGACCCTCACGCTTGTTATTTTTCCATCCGCCCGCATAGCAGAGCTTTCCGGATTTGAAATAATATGTTCCGAAGCCCTCACGTCTGTCATCCTTGTAGCTGCCCTCGTATGCGGTTTTGCCGTCGAACATGGTAGTTCTTCCGAAGCCGTGCCTCTTGTCGCCGACCGTATCACCGAAGTAGAAATACTGTCTGCCGCCCGATTCAATGATAAGCTTGTCAACATTTTCATACGGACATTGTCCCGAAAATGCGCAAAGCTCGCCCTGTTCGGTGCTGTAAGCAGCCTCCTCGCCGGTATTGCTTTCCTCATAAAGGCTTTCGCTGTCATCGGTAAAGGAAAATTCCTGAACGGGCATACGGTTTTCTTCTTCGTTACCCTCTGCGGAAGCTTTGATGTCAGGCTGTGTCTGAGGAATTTCGGTATCAGCTGCGGCAGGCTCCGCAGCTTCATTAATAATTGCTGACTGGTTCAGATCGCTTTCATTATTTTTATATGCTTCATCAGGAATATCAGTCTGAGTATCCTCAGATATCCTGCTTTCATATTTGTCATCAAGAATATCATCAATATCGGGTTCTTTGCTGTCAGAGGATGCCGGAATATCGGGAATACTGTCAGCCGCAGCAGAGGTGATTTCATTCTGCCTGTCGTCCTGTTCAAAAGCAGAGGTATCGACTTCAAAGCCCGGCTCGATCAGCTCATCCTCGTTGATGCTGTTTTCCTGAGCATCCTTTTCACTGAGAAGCGTTTCAAGAGCCTTCTGTCTGTATTGAGCCTCAGACTTAGTGCAGAAATAGAAGGTTCCGCAGCTTGTCCTGCAAAGCACCCGTGGCTCGCCTGCGGCTTCGTTGAGCTTTTCGGTAAGCTCCTTGTCAAGAGTGACCTCAAAGGGGTAGAGTGTATCGAAGGTGTTGCCGCCCTGTTTGATAATGATAGCAGGCTTGTTTCCGTCAGTATAGGGTGCAAAGGTGCAGTCCGGTGTAGTTTTGTTATCGGAAAGGAAATATTCTGTATAGATCCAATTATGCTTGTAGTCAAAAAAGGCTTTTTTGAAGATACGTCTTTCGGCATCAAGAGATTCAACATAATAATTTTTCTCTTTTATAGTCACACGTTCAGCAAGTCTGCTGCCGATAAGCTTTTTCCATTTGAGCGGTCTGCCCGATTCGATTGTATAGGACGCACGCACTACCTCTCCGGCAACATTGAAGGTGCTGCGGTTTTTCTGACGCTTGCCGCTTTCAAAGAATTTCTGTCTGACGCTGCACAGAACATCTCCGGCATCAGCAAGCTCCACAGCAGTATTATACACTCCGAAATAAACAAGCTCCTTGTCAGCCTTCTGAATCAACTTATAGTCCATTTCAACTTCCCCTTGTATTATAATTCCCGACATCCAATGTCAGTATATACTAATTCCTATTATACTATAATACACTATTTTCCCTCCATTTGCAACCGGCGCAGTGCCTGCGCTGTCAATTTCGCAGGGGTCGCTGCGCTCTTGCCCACAAACCAATATTGTCGAAGTCGCGGTTCAGGCTTTCTTCTGACATATACTTTTATGTTGCCTGACTCTGGTTTTTTAATTATTCTGAGACTTTTCAGAATTATTTCCTTGCACACCAGCTGATACTATCGCCGGCGCAGTAACAAAAGGCTTCTCCCTGGGGAGAAGCTGTCAGCGAAGCTGACTGATGAGGGGGAAAAGACCATCTCTTGTCTCCTGCCTGTGAAAAAAGAAAAACTGTCACCCTCGACCGCTCTGCCGGAGCTGAATTTCCAAGAGTGGGAAAGCTTTCTTCTGACAAATAATTTTATGTTGCACGACTCTGGTTTTAACAATGATCTTTTTTGCCAATCATAATTCTACACTTACGAGTCCCTATTGTGCCAGATTCCAGTTATGGACTGCGCAAATAAATATTAAATGAGAGAATAATATATAGTTTTTTATATCCTGTTGTGATATAATTGAAAGAAATGTATAATTGCTTGAACCTGAATCCGTGAAACTCATTATTGGTTGTTCTGAAAAACCCGGAGATAATGCGTTGTTTTATGCATTTCAGTTTTTTAAGTTGCTCACCCGTAAGG
>CACWVH010000009.1 GCA_902764235.1 uncultured Ruminococcus sp. | reverse complement strand
TCTGTATTTTTCCTTGCACTTATTATACCATGTCTTACCCTGAAACTCTACTGTTTATCGGTATTTCTAATCTCTTCGGGAGAAAAAAGCAGACACTAACTAAATTATACAGTTTATTTTAAATTGTAGCGTATTTTTTGTACTGTATGTGATAAGGAGATTAAGCTGTATATGCTTTTCAGTACCTTATCAGATGGGAGGTTATTCAAATGAAAAAGAAAATAAGAAAGCTGAACAGGATTCTGGCATTTTCGATGGCAGCATTGATGTCAGCGTCTGCCGGCTTTGTCGCTGTGCAAAGCCAGGTATTTCCGGGAACTGTTACGGTAAAAGCAGCAGAAGCAGTTACAGGCAGCTGTGGAGACGGTCTTACCTATACGCTTGATGATGACGAGCTTACCATTGTCGGAAACGGCGAAATTGACAGCTATTCATTCTCAGGAAATAAGGATATCAGGTATGTAACACTCGGCGAGGGTGTAACAGGAATCGGATATTCTGCATTTTCAGGCTGCGAAAATCTCAGATCAATAGATATGGGCAGTGTTGAAAGTATCGGCAGCTATGCATTTGGCGGGACAGCACTTACTGATGTGGTTGTTCCCGATACCTGTACAAGCCTTGGCAGCGGTGCATTCTATAACTGTGCGAAATTGAAGAGCGTTCATATGTCATCAGCTGTTACCAGATTTCCTTCAAATCTGTTCAAGAACTGTAAAGCTCTGACAAGCATCAATGTTCCATATTCATGTACATTTATCGAAACTGATGCCTTTGATTACTGCGATAATCTGACAAAGCTTGTAATTCCGAATCCTGATGCGAATTTTGCGCCCTTTGCATTCGGTTATTACAGACATGATACGTCATACAGCCCGAATCTTACAAACGGATACTGGGAAGACGGGGAATACTATGTTTACGGAAAAATGCAGGAGGATGATTTCTCATCAGTAAAGACTGCACTGCATAATAATTTCGGACATACAAAATATCTTGGCTTCACAGTGTATGGTACTTCAGGCTCAAACCTGCAGAAATACTGCAAGGGCTTCAATATGTATTATACTACTTATTCGATAGCTATAGGCGATCTTGACGACCCGTATAATGCATATTATCTAGGAGAGCAGGATCAGAAGCTGTATTTTGACAATCAACTTGCATTTTCAATACTTACTAACGTTCGTGAGACAAGCCTCAGCTTTGATAAGACAAGCATGAAGCTTGCTCCGGATCAGACAGATACAATAACAGCAACTATTCTTCCTGAAAATGCAACGGATACTACACTTGTCTGGACCTCAAGTAATCCGAAGGTAGCAACTGTAGAAAACGGAAAAGTCACCGGAATCAAAGCCGGATCAGCAACGATCAAGGCAGTAACAGCAAACGGTATCACAAAAACCTGCCGGGTAACAGTGGAATCGACACCGCTTAAAAACAATTCATATGCAGCAAGTGAAACCTTTGCTCCCAATCAGCCTCTTACCATAATGGCATCAGCAGAGGGCGGCAAGGCACCCTATACATATGCTTATTACTTCAAAAGGTCAACAAATTCAAAATGGAATGAGCTTAGCTCAGGTTATATAGCGTCCGATCATCAGAATTTCAAGACCAGCGCAGAGCAGGTATATTTTGATATCAAGGTCAATGTCAAGGACAGCAATAATATTGTTTCGACAAAACAGTTCAAGGTATTGAGCTGCTATGCTCTCCAGAACAGATCAACACTCAGCAGCACAAATGTCGTGAAGAATTCTCCGATTACCATCAACGGAGAAGCCTTCGGCGGACTTGCACCATATAAATATGCTTATTATTTCAAACGTGCGTCAAATTCAAAATGGAACACCATCGGCACAGAATTCGGCTCAAAAACCACAGCAACTCTCACACCTACCGTGAGCGAGGATTATAATGTCAGGGTAGCAGTAAAGGACAGCAGGGGAGTAACGCTGACAAATACTTATACGATCTACGGCGAAAAGGAGCTTGAGAACCGGTCAGGCATCAGTGCAGTTGATGTAATAGCAGGCAAAAAGGTAACAGCAACAGCAGCTGCTGCTTATGGTACAGCTCCGTACACATATACCTTCAAATTCAAGAGAACGACTAACACCAAGTGGAATATTATCGGTCAGGAGAACGGAACAAGCACTACAGCATCTATTACAACCTCAGCAGCTGACGTAAGCTATGATGTAAAGGTAATAGTAAAGGACAGCAAGGGCGCAACAGCTGAAAAGAACTGGGTAGTAAATACTCATGCAGCTCTTGTCAATAATTCAACCCTTAGTGCGTCAAGTGTCAAGGCAGGAACAGCTGTGAAGATCACAGCAATTGCGTCAGAGGGTATTTCACCGTATAAGTATGCATTCTATTTCAGACGCTCAGGAAATTCAAAATGGAATCTTATCGGCACAGAATTCGGCTCCAAATCAACAGCAACACTTACTCCTACAAAGGCTGCAGGCTATGAAATATCTGTTATCATCAAGGACAATGCAGGCAACACCGCATATAAGACATTGAATCTGAATGTAACCTGATTATGGCTTGACTCCGAATCGGAATTCTATGAAACAAAAAAGATCCTGCGGTACCGAAGAAGATGGTACCGCAGGATTTTCCTGTTATGATATCATATAAGATTATTATTCGTCTTTGAGTTTTTTCAGAAAATATTTTCTTATAACCAGTGCATTTGCATCAGTGGGGGTTTCAAGCTTATCGCCGTAGGAATAGATTTTTACAAGCTCCGGTTTATTGTCATTATATTTAAGAGCGTAGATAGTGGTCGTACCCTGATCCTTTGTGAGCTCCTCGGTTTTGAAATCAGCATCAGTCTTGATCTCACTGACAACACTGTAAAGGTTTTCAATATCTCCGGAAGGAATGAAATCAGTTCCCGACAGGTCTTTCTGTTTTTCAATAGCCTTGGTCAGAGCTTCTTCCGGCATGACCTCTTTAGAATTCATAAGAAGTGCATAATCAAATCTTTTTCCGTTTTTGTCAATAAGAAATCCCTTGACATCGGCATTATAGGACATATTTTTATAATAGCTGAAGAAAAGGTAATCCTGTCCGATATCGACAGTGCTTTTTTCGGCAGAGGACTGCGGTTTATTGTTATTTTCATTAACCTGATTCTGTATATCGCTTTTTGTAAAATTAAGCATAAGAGCAAAAACCGAAACAGCAATAATGATCGCAATTGTTGTAAGAATAAGTTTTTTCATTCCGTCCATAATCAGCCCTCCTGAAATATGAAAAATTTCACAATGATACTAATTAATATCCTGTAAATAATATTAACAGAATACAAAAATATTGTCAAGTCTAACCGCCGCCAGCGCACGGAAATCAACTTTCTTACAAAGAAATATCGGAAATCAACTTTCTTACAAAGAAATATTAATTAACCGTTTTTCTTACATTTTACTTGCATTTGAAGCGAAATGCGGGGGCTTTCCGGTCGCCCCCGCTCCCCTTCGGTATCAAAAAAGATAAATATATATGAGAAAATTTTAAAAATTGATTTCCGTGCCGCCAGCGTGACGCTTGACCCTTGATTCACGGCTTAGTCAGCCTGAAATAGTTTTTCTCGGGCACCGCCGGATCTTTTGAGCCTGAAATGCTGACATCATTTCCGATTGAAAAGTCCCGGAAATATTTTATACTAACAAGCGCTCGGCGTGCCGACGGTGTTGCGATGAGCTATTGCTCCGCTTATGCTGCGCTCCGGGTTCAGAACTTCCGCTCTTATTCCCGCAGCTCTGATTTATTCAGACCAGAACTTTGATGTCAGTAGATTACAACTCATTCAAAACTCGCAGAATTATTTACTAATCATCCCTTACATCGTCACGCTGCAAGCAGTTTTTATATTTGCTGACCTGTCCTTTGCTTTTTTGATAAGTTTATAGATAAAAAAATACTGAAAATATATAAATCAGGAAAAAAATTACATATTATTCTTGAATAAGAGTAAAAACTATGCTATAATGCCAATGTACGTGATTTTTTTGCGGATAATAATAATTGAATGGGAGAATCAGTTATGAAAACTATGAAAAAAATTCTGGCACTTGCTTCTGTACTTGCGATTACAGTCGGAGTATGTACCGCCTGCGGCAATAAGACAGAGGCAGACAAAAGCTCAGCTGCATCAACAACAGCTGCAGATGATTCTGCAAAGATCAAGACAGTTGATGATCTGAAAGGAAAAAAGATTGGTGTACAGCTTGGAACAACAGGCGATATCTATGCTGCTGATGTAAAGGAAGCAACAGTAGAAAGATATAATAAGGGTGCTGATGCTGTAATGGCACTTACACAGGGTAAGATCGACTGCGTTATTATTGATGAACAGCCTGCAAAGGTTTTTGTTTCACAGAATGACGGCATCGAGATCCTTGCTGAGGAATTTGCAAATGAGGATTATGCAGCCGTTATCAAAAAGGATAACACAGAGCTTCTTGATAAGGTAAACAAAGCTATCAAGGAACTCAAGGAGGACGGAACTATTGAAAAGATCATTTCAAGCTATATTCCGGCTGAAGGCGAAAATGGCGGAGATTATCATTATACCCAGACAGTCAAGGAGGGTGATAATCTTGTAATGGCAACAAATGCAGAGTTCCCGCCGTATGAATATAAAGAGGCAAGCGATATAATCGGAATTGATGTTGAAATAGGCAAGGCAGTTGCTGATAAGCTTGGCATGGTGCTCAAGGTAGAGGATATGGCTTTCGATTCTATCATCAGCGCAGTTAATTCTGGCAAGGCTGATATCGGTCTTGCAGGCTTTACTGTAACAGAGGACAGAAAGAAGCAGATCAATTTCTCAGAAAGCTACACTAATTCCAAGCAGGTTATCATTGTAAAGAAATGATCCTGAACAGGAAAAAGAATAATAGAAATGCCTAGTATCAGATGTTTTCCGTTTTGGATAAGCATGGTTACTTTGCTTCATATTTGTTTTCCCGTACCTTAAACTGTACGGGAAAACATTTCTCTTAAAACGGAGGAATACAAAAAATGAGTAAGTTAAAAAAGGTTATAGCTGTCATTATTTCAGTAGCTGCTCTGTTCTGTCTTATGTCCTTTGGCGTAAGCGCAACGTCAGACGTTTCAGAGCCTGAGGTGTCAGCTGTGCAGAATATAGCATCCGCTGAAAAACAAACGGAAGCATCAGATGACTCATCAAAGAGTGCTGAAAAGAAAGAATCGGCGGATGACGCAAAAAAGGCAGAGCAGTCTGTGGAAGAAAGCTCCGTTGGTGATGATTTTTACAGCCTTGGTGACGCAGGAGAGCTTCAGCCGGAATTTATTCAGAGAATGTATGATAACTTTATCAAGGATAACAGATGGACATTCCTTGCATGGGGTCTTCTCAATACGGTTATAATTACTTTCTTTGCCATGATAATCGGTATTGTAATAGGCTTCCTGCTTGCAATCATCCGGGTAGCATATGATAAAAACGGCTCACTCCCGGTTCTGAATCTTATCGCAAAGCTGTACATCACTGTTATCAGAGGAACTCCGGTTATGATACAGCTTCTTATTATTTATTTTGTCATTTTTGCATCTGTTGATATTGATAAGGTGATCGTTGCCATTATTGCATTTGGTATAAATTCCGCAGCATATGTTTCAGAGGTGGTTCGTTCGGGTATAATGTCAATAGATAACGGACAGTTTGAAGCAGGCAAAAGTCTTGGACTGAGCTTCCCGACGACAATGATAAATATCATTCTGCCTCAGGCATTCAAAAATATCCTTCCTGCACTTGGAAATGAGTTTATTTCACTCCTGAAGGAAACTTCAATTTCAGGCTATATCGGACTTATGGATCTGACAAAAGGCGGAGATATTATCCGAAGCCTGACATATGAAGCATTCATTCCGCTTATAGCAGTCGCATTGATATATCTTATTATCGTAGTCCTGCTCTCGGCAGGCGTATCAAAGCTTGAGAGGAGATTGAAGAAAAATGAGCGATAAGAAAAAAACTCCGTCAGATGAAGTGCTGATACGTGTTGAAAATCTAAGCAAATCCTTTGGTGATAATGTAGTTCTTGATGATATCTCCATGGAGATACACAGAGGAGAGGTTATTTCTGTAATAGGACCGTCAGGCTGCGGAAAATCGACTTTTATCCGTTCACTCAATCTTCTTGAGGAACCGACGGGCGGAAGTATATTTTTCAAGGGTGAGGATATAACAGAAAGAGGAGTAGACAGACGACTTGTAAGAGAAAAGATAGGAATGGTGTTTCAGCAGTTCAATCTTTTTGATAATATGACAGTCAAAAAAAATATTATGCTTGCACCTGTAAAGCTTAAGCTTATGTCAAAAGCTGAGGCAGAGCAAAAAGCAATGGAGCTGCTTGAAATGGTAGGTTTGGCGGACAAAGCAGATTCCTATCCGTCACAGCTTTCCGGAGGTCAGAAGCAAAGAGTAGCGATTGCCCGCTCACTTGCAATGAATCCTGATGTAATGCTTTTTGACGAGCCTACCTCGGCGCTTGATCCGGAAATGGTAAATGAGGTACTCAATATAATGAACCGCCTTGCCCGTGAGGGTATGACAATGGTTGTTGTGACACATGAAATGGGCTTTGCGAAAGGTGTTTCAACAAGAGCGATATTTATTGACGGAGGAAAAATACGTGAGGATGATACTCCTGAAAACGTATTTACAAATCCAAAGACAGAGAGACTCAAGGGTTTTCTTGGCAGTGTCCTCCGAAAAAAGTTTAAGCATCCGGTACGCCGGTTTATACATAGCCTTGTCCTGACAAAATATGATACCGTCAGGTCAAGGCTTGTATTGTATAATAATATTTATTACTGTTGTTCTGAGAGGGGATAGTGAGTTTATGCTGAAAAAAATGAAAAAGCTCCGGGATGCATTTCTCCCTTTTTACAACAAGATACAGGACGATAATATCTTTGCAATTGCCGGCCAAAGCTCGTTCTATTTCATACTCGCTGTTGTGCCGCTGACAATGTTCGCAGTATCAATACTTCAGAATCTTCATATTCCTGAAGAAACACTCGAGGATTTCCTCGGACTTGTTCTGAATGAAGATTATTCAGCATATATGTCGTCCTTTCTGAGCAATATGTATAAGGATTCGTCAGGTATTTCAGTGATAACGCTGATCGTGACTCTATGGTCGGCAGCTCAGGGAATCCATGCTATAATAAATGGTCTGAACAGAGTGCATAACACCCACGAAAACAGAAACTGGCTGATTCTGAGATTCCGGGCAATGATAATAACATTCATCCTTGTGCTGATATTATTCGTGACTATGAGTGTATTTGTTCTCGGCAGAACTCTTAACGAATTGCTTACGCCGTATATAAAATCCCTGCCGGAATTCTATAATTTGCTTTATGACCTGAGGTATTTTATCGTATATATTTATCTTGTTTTCATTTTTGCACTTATATATAAAAATGTACCTAATCTTGATAAGGAGGTCAGGAAAAAATACGGTCTTATCACTCAGTTTCCCGGAGCAATACTCAGTGCGACAGCATGGTTTATATTATCAGTCGGAATTTCGGTTTACGTGGATGATTTCAATGGCTTTTCAATTTATGGAGGTCTTACAAGATTAGCAGTAATAATGGTGTGGCTTAATATGTGCATATTATTCCTGATGTTCGGTGCAGAGGTAAATGTTGTATATTATGAGGCCATAACCTCTATCAGTGTTAAAAAACATCCGATAAGAAGATTCAGTACATGGCTGCTTACACATAATAAGAAAAAAGGACAATGAAGATAAACAGCAGTCTGCTGAAAAATAACAGTAATATACTCAGCAGTTCTTGAGAAAATGATAAAGTTATGTTATAATTTAGTCAGGTATAAATAAGCTTTAAATATATACATTACCGGAATGATAATTTCGACAAAGAAATATACAATAATAAACAGTGGAAGATAAATGAAAAAACACCAGGGTATCAACAGGAGCTGGTCAATAATGAAAATTAAAAATATTATATGCTTTATTCTTTCCGCTTTGATAGGTGTTTTCAGCCTTGCAGGATGTACAGAGAGCACAGAGAAATATGATATCTTTCCCGAAAACTCAGCATCTAACAAGACTGAAAAGGCAGCTGAAAACCGTGATGACCTCAACAGTATTATGAAAAGCTGGAAGATCTTCAATGAGGCAGTCAGTAAATCTCCAGGAGATCTGTACGGAGATTCAATGGTTGAGTCCATAAAGCAGGCGATGGAAAGCGAAGCTGATAATAACAGAATAAATATAAAGCTTATATGCAGCAAATCAAGGGCTGAGGAGTATAAGAGCATAGCAGGTGAATTTGTCTGGCTTTTTGCTGACGATAAAAGGTTCAATCTGAATATTGAAATATTTACCTCAGACGATCCTTCAGAGAAAAACATCAGTTCTCCGCAGAATGCACCTGATATTTTTTTCTATAATGACAGTAAGCTTGAAAAGGCTGTAAGCTCAGGAGCTACTGCACGTATCAATGATAACCTCAGAAAATTTGCTCTTGATACAGATACAGCTGAAAGCATAAAAGCTTTTACAATGAATGATAAGCTTTACGGAATGCCGACAGCATCTGCTGAGGGTACATTTCTTGTATATGACAAAAGGATCTATGGAGAAAATGATATCAGCGACCTTGAAAGAATGATAAATATTGCCTCCAGATATTCAAAAAATGTATTGTATGCACTTGATGATCCATATTACAGCGCCGGAGTTTTTCTTGCGGCAGGATGTTCACTTGAAAATGACGGTACGATGCAGACTATTGAATATAACAGCAAAAACGGTGTTGCTGCTGCAAAAGCCATATGTTCACTTGCAAATCTACAGGGAAAGGGCTTTATCGGAAGCGGAGATGAAGATAAGATCATTGTTGGTTTTTCCAATGGAACGATATGTGCAGCGATCACTGAGAAACAAACAGCTTTTCAGATCAGAAATATAATCGGTGAGGAAAATACAGGAATTGCTAAGCTTCCTGCTATGAATATATCAGATACAAAGACACAGATACATTCGTTTTCATGCTATGAAGCAGTCGGAGTGAATCCGTATTCAAAATTTCCCTTCACATCACAGCTTCTTGCATACTATCTCAGCAGTGAAAGATCACAGAGTGCATTGTACTATGCTTGCGGAGTAGTACCTGCGGCAGCACTTAATGAATACTCTGATATATCAAATGATATATTCTACAGCGCATGGAACGATCAGAGGCAGTATGAGCACATAATAGCAAACTCTGTCAGCTCGGAGTTTTATAATATGCTTACACAGAAAAACATCGGAAGCGAGATAGTAGAAAACAATGGAAATTACAGTGAGGAGCAGCTGATAACCTATTTGTCAGAAATACCTTTGAAAATACCGGTTGTAAACGAAGAAAGTACAGGCAGTGAAACATTGAATAATGAGTCATTAAATTGATAGAAAACGCTGAAAATGTCACCCCGGCTGTGCCGGGGTGTTTTACATTGTGCAGCAGCTTCAAGATCATCGGGCTGGTGGGCAAGAGCGCAGCGACCTCCCCACAAAATTGACAGCGGAGGCACTCCGCCACATTAGTGTAAAATATTTCTTGGACATCTGAAGCAAAAATGATGTCAATAGTTCAGGCTCAAAAAGTCCGGCGGTGCCCGAGTAAAACTTTTTCAGACTGACTAAGCCGTGAATCGTGACACCGACGGCACGCCGGCGCTGGCGGCGGTATTGACATACTGTGGGGATAGTAGTAAAATGTAAGTGTACTAACAATAAGCTTGCTGACAATCCTGTGTTATTGAAACAAGAACGGTTTCTGAATAGTATAATTCCTGTTATCAGATCATCAGGATAGAAGTCAGTCAGCTTGTTTACATATCAGGGGGGTGAAAAAATGTATGAAAGATATGTAGGAATTGAGCTGAGTAAGATCAATAATATTATGAAAAGAAATTACCGGAAGCTTGATGAGATCAATGACAGCGACGATGAGCTGACCGGTAAAAATGGCTGGATAATTGGATATATCGCTGAAAATAAGGATAAGGAGATTTTTCAGAAGGATATAGAAAATTATTTTGTAATCAGACGATCTACTGTTTCCGGAATACTCAAGCTTATGGAGAAAAAAGGCTATATCATCAGAGAGGGAGTAAGCTATGATGCAAGATTAAAAAAGCTTACTCTGACTGAAAAGGCATGGGATTATGTAAGCAAAACCATGGAAAAGGTTGATGAACATGAAGAAAAACTCCGGAGCGGTCTGTCAGATGAGGAGCTTGATGCATTTCTCAGGACACTGGATAAGATCAAGCATAATCTCGGACAAGGTTAATTAAAAATAAGGAGTGAAAATACATGATTAAAACCCTGGCAAAAAGTATAAGGGAGTATAAGCTTCCGTCAATACTTGCGCCGATATTCGTAACATTGGAGGTTGTCATGGAGGTAATACTGCCCTTCCTGATGGCTACTATGATAGATGATGGAGTTAATAAAGGCGATATTGAGTATATCGTAAAAACAGGACTGATACTTGCAGCTGTTGCTTTCGCAGCATTGGTTTTCGGTGCTTTATCCGGAAAATTTGCGGCAAAGGCAAGTGCAGGCTTTGCAAAAAACCTGAGGCACGATCTTTTCTATAAAATACAGGAGTATTCCTTTCTGAATATAGATAAATTTTCGACCTCAAGTCTTGTCACAAGACTGACAACCGATATTACAAATATTCAGAACTCTTATCAGATGATAATACGTGTTGCGGTCAGAGCACCCTTTATGATGATATTTGCAATGATAATGTCATTCAATGTGAATGTAGAGCTTTCATTTGTTTTTGTTGCCTTTATTCCATTTATTGCAATTGCTCTGGGACTTGTGATAAAATTTGCACATCCAATATTCAGAAGGGTGTTCAAAACTTATGATAAGCTCAATAATATTGTACAGGAGAATCTTCACGGAATAAGAGTCGTAAAATCCTTTGTACGTGAGGAGCATGAGGTCGGAAAATTCGGAAAGGTCTCCGGCGAGATATACAGCGATTTTTCTAAAGCAGAAAAAATTGTAGCCTTCAATATGCCGGTAATGCAGCTTAGTGTTTACGGCTGTATCCTTATCATTGCATGGATCGCTACGCATCAGATAGTAGGCGGAACAATGACAACTGGTGAGCTTATCAGCATGATGACATATGTATTCCAGATACTTATGAGCCTTATGTTCTTATCAATGATAATGGTAATGGTTACTCTTTCAAAGGCTTCCGGCGACCGTGTTGCTGAGGTGCTGAATGAAATACCCGATCTGAAAAACAACGAAAAGGCTCTCAAAGAGGTTAAGGACGGAAGCATTGTATTTGATAATGTATCCTTCAGCTATGCAAAGGATATGAATAAGCTCTGTCTGAAAGATATCAACCTGAAAATCAACTCAGGTGAAACAATAGGCATAATCGGAGGAACAGGATCATCAAAATCAAGCCTTGTTCAGCTTATACCGAGACTGTATGATGTGACACAGGGAACTGTGTTTGTCGGCGGTGAAAACGTAAAGGATTATGATATAGAAACTATCCGTGACAGCGTAGCAATGGTTCTTCAGAAGAATGTACTTTTCTCCGGAACAATAAAGGAAAATCTCCGTTGGGGTGATCCGCAGGCAACCGACGAGGATATAAAAAGGGTCTGTCGTCTTGCCCAGGCTGAGGAATTTATTGAAAATATGCCCGATAAATACGATACATATATAGAACAGGGAGGAACAAATGTTTCCGGCGGACAGAGACAAAGACTTTGTATCGCAAGGGCACTTCTGAAAAAGCCGAAAATACTTATCCTTGATGACTCGACAAGTGCAGTTGATACAAAAACGGATAAGCTGATACGAAAGGCATTTCTTGAGGAGATACCGGATACAACAAAGATAATCATTGCACAGCGGATCTCATCTATTGAGGATGCCGATAAGATCATAGTAATGGATAAGGGCAGCGTCTGTGATTTTGGCACACACGAAGAACTGCTGAAAAAGAATGAGATATACAGGGAAGTATATAACTCACAGAAGAAGGGAAGTGAAGAGGATGTCTGAAAAGAAAAAACAGAGTGCAGGTATGCCTGATATGAAAAAGGCTCCGAGACTCAGGGATCCTGCAAAGGTAATAAAAAGACTACTCAGCTATCTCAAGGGCTACACTGTGAGATTTATTATTGTACTTGTTTGTATTGTGATAAGTGCGGGTGCGAGCGCATTCAGTGCTATGTTCATACAGCTGCTGATCGATAATTATATTGTTCCGATGATGGGACAGAAAAATCCAGATTTTACCGGGCTTCTGATAATGCTTCTGACTGTGGGAGGAATACTTCTGACAGGAGTACTTACAGGGCTTGCATATAACAGAATGATGGTAACTATCTCTCAGGGAATACAGAAAAAGATCCGTGATGAGCTTTTTGCCCATATGCAGACACTTCCGATAAAATATTTCGACACTCATTCTCACGGTGATATAATGAGCCGGTATACAAATGATATCGATACACTCAGACAGATGATGTCGGTAAGCCTTCCGCAGATGTTTTCATCATTGATAACTATAATAACAGTATTTGTTGCAATGATCTCAATGAATCTGTATCTGACGCTGTTCGTACTTGTATTTGTCGGCATAATGCTGGTGGTTACAGGCAAGATTGCAGGCGGCAGTGCAGTCAATTTCATAAAGCAGCAGAAGGAGCTTGGTGAGGTCAACGGCTATATTGAGGAAATGATTAATGGACAGAAGGTCGTAAAGGTGTTCTGCCATGAGGAGGCTTCAAAGAAGGAATTTGACAAGAAAAACGAGGCTCTCTGTGAAAGTGCGACAGCTGCGAATACTTATGCGAATATCCTTATGCCTATTATGAATAATCTGGGCAATCTTCAGTATGTTCTCATCGCAATGGTAGGCGGAGCACTTTCGATTTTCGGACTCAGTCCTATCACAGCAGGTGTCATAGCATCCTTCCTTCAGCTTTCCAAGAACTTTTCAAGGCCCTTCAGTGAAATATCCCAGCAGCTGAATGCTGTAATAATGGCTCTTGCAGGTGCAGAGCGTATCTTTGAGCTTATGGATGAGGAAAGCGAAAAGGATGAGGGCTATGTTACCCTTGTAAATGCAAAGTATGATAAGGATGATAACCTTGTGGAAGCAGAAGAGCGCACTGAAATGTGGGCATGGAAGCATCCTCACGGTGACGGTACGGTAACATTTACAAAGCTGGACGGAAATATCGTTATGAAGGAAGTTGATTTCGGCTATACGGAAGAAAAAACCGTATTGCATGACGTGTCGCTTCATGCAGAAAGGGGACAGAAGGTTGCTTTTGTCGGAGCAACTGGAGCAGGCAAAACAACGATCACTAATCTTATCAACCGTTTCTATGATATAGCGGACGGAAAGATACGTTATGATGGCATAAATATCAATAAGATAAAAAAACAAGATCTGAGAAGATCCCTCGGAGTTGTACTTCAGGATGTACACCTGTTCACAGGAACGGTTATGGAAAATATCCGTTACGGAAAGCTTGACGCAACGGACGAGGAATGTATAGAGGCGGCAAAGCTTGCAAATGCACATGACTTCATTATGATGCTGCCGGACGGCTATGACACAGTGATAACCGGAGACGGCGGACAGCTTTCTCAGGGACAGTGCCAGCTTATTTCCATTGCAAGAGCAGCAGTTGCTGATCCGCCTGTAATGATACTTGACGAAGCAACTTCAAGCATTGATACCAGAACAGAAGCACTTGTACAAAAGGGCATGGACGGACTCATGTTCGGCAGGACAGTATTTGTAATAGCTCATCGGCTGAGCACAGTACGGAATTCCGATGTGATAATGGTGCTTGAGCTTGGAAGAATAATAGAGCGCGGCACACATGATGAGCTGATTGCCCAGAAAGGCAAATATTATCAGCTTTATATCGGTGCCTTTGAGCTTTCGTGATCATAACATAGTTTCATACATGTCAGCATAAGACATAAAAACAGACCGGTAACGAGAAGATCGTTACCGGTCTGTTTTTATGCATTATTGTTATTGTTAAGAATAACTGGTTTAGCATACCAGATCGTTTCTGCATAATCCCTGATGGATCTGTCAGAAGCAAATCTGCCTGCCTTTGCAATATTGATAAGAGACATCTTGTTCCATACCTTCTTATCATCATAAAGCCTTGAAGCCTTCTGCTGAGTATTTGCATAATCAGCGAAGTCAGCAAGAACCATATAAGGATCGATAGTACGAAGAGAATTCACGATATCGCTGAAGCGCTCGCCGAACTCTGAGCTGATTCCGTCAACAGCAGCCTTGATAATGTGGTTATTGTTGTAGGGGATAGACGGATTGTAGCCGTTTTTCTTAAGCTGGTTGACCTCAGGTGTAGTCATACCGAAGATAAGAGAGTTTGTGTCGCCGACAACATCATGTATCTCAACATTTGCACCGTCAAGAGTACCGAGAGTGATTGCACCGTTAATCATAAACTTCATGTTTGAAGTACCGGAAGCTTCAGTTCCTGCAAGTGAGATCTGTTCGCTGATCTCTGCGGCAGGTATAAGCTTTTCAGCAACAGACACTCTGTAATCCTCAAGATAGACGACCTTGAGCTTTTTGTTGACTCTCGGGTCGTTGTTGATCTTGTCAGCAAGAGCAACTATGAACTGAATGATCTGCTTAGCAAAATAATATCCGGGAGCAGCCTTTGCACCAAAAATATAGGTTTTTGGTGTATATTCAGCATTCGGATTTTCTCTGAGCCACTGATATGTGCTGTAAATATGGAGAGCATTGAGCAGCTGACGCTTGTACTCATGCAGACGCTTTACCTGAACATCGAAGATAGAATCAGGGCTGACCTTGATACCATTGTTTTCAAGAATATACTTAGCCATGCGCTCCTTGTTCTGTTTCTTGATGGCAGCGAGCTTTGCAAGAACAACTGCATCACTCTTGTAAGCCATAAGACCATCAAGAGCATTGGCATCTCTTACGAACTTATCGCCGATAAGCTCTGTGATGAGCTTTGCAAGACCGGGGTTGCTCTGGTTGAGCCAGCGGCGGTGAGCAATACCATTAGTAACATTCTTGAATTTCTCGGGAGTTACTGTATAGAAATCATTGAAAACGCTGTCCTTGAGGATCTCACTGTGAAGCTTTGAAACGCCGTTTACAGAGTGAGAAGCGATAACTGCAAGGTTAGCCATTCTTACGATACCGTCATTGATAATAGCCATTCTGCCGATCTTCCAGCCGTCCACACCGTTTTTGCTCATTTCCTCACAGAAGCGTCTGTTGATCTCCTCAACGATCTGATAGATTCTCGGCAGCTTTCTCTGGAACATATCCACCTGCCAGCACTCAAGAGCCTCGCTCATAACTGTGTGGTTGGTATATGCAACAGTTCTTGTTACGATATCCCATGACTGATCCCAGCCGTATCCGCATTCGTCAAGCATTATTCTCATAAGCTCAGGGATAGCAAGGACAGGATGAGTATCATTAAGGTGAATAGCAACAAGCTCAGGGAGATTGTCAAGAGAATTATGATGTCTGAGATGACGCTGTATGATATCCTGAATAGTAGCAGATACAAGGAAATACTGCTGAGTCAGACGGAGACTTTTGCCCTCGGAATGATTGTCCTCGGGATAAAGCACTCTGGTGATACTCTCAGCAAGAGCCTTCTGTTCCATTGAACGGACATAATCGCCTGAATTAAACAGCTTCATATCAAAGTTGTCAGATGTAGCTGCCCAGAGACGAAGTCTGCTTATGCCCTTGCCGCCGTCACCGGGAACAAGCATATCATAGGGAGTAGCGATAATCTTTGTAGCATTTTCATATTCGATCGAATGATGAGTTTCGTGCCAGGTTTCCTTTATTTTTCCGTCAAAATAAACGGGGATGCTCTTTTCGGGATGCGGCTGAAGCCAGATAGAACCGCCCGGAAGCCAGAAATCGGGAAGCTCAGTCTGCCATCCGTCAACAAGCTTCTGACGGAAGATACCGTATTCATATCTGAGTGAATAGCCCATAGAGCTGTAATTCTGAGTAGCAAGACCATCAAGGAAGCAGGCAGCAAGTCTTCCGAGACCGCCGTTTCCGAGACCTGCATCAGGCTCCTGCTCATATATATTATCGAGCTTGATATTCAGGCTTTTGAGAGCCTGCTGAACAGTTTCCTCAAGTCCGAGGTTATACAGATTGTTCCTGAGAGAACGACCCATAAGAAATTCCATACACAGATAGTAAACTGTCTTGCTGTTCTGCTTTTCAGCAGCTGCAACAAAATCCTTGTGATTCTGACGCATGATATCACGAAGCATAAGAGCAACAGCTTTGTAGTAATGCTCGTAGGTTGCATCAGCGGGTGATACACCGAAATTGTGTGAAAGCTTAGCGATGATAAGCTCTCTTGCCTCGCTCGGTGTCAGCTTGGACTTTGACATAAAAAACCCTCCTTAATATGAGTTCCCGGCTGCCGGAAAACGGTAACACTGTGATAAATCAGCATATTGCCGGCAGGAGAACGTGTCGGAAATAACCTTCCGATTGTATGCATGTAAAAACAATACAGGAACATTATATAACATCTTTGCTTAATTTTCAACTATAATAACAAAAAATATTTACGAATATATGTGTATTATTTCCAAAGAATACCAAAAAAGCAGAACGTATTTACAATAATTCAGAAATTTTAGTAATAATTAAGCTTTAAACCTTTAATAATTGACAAAAATGTATTATAATCAGTATCAGGAGAATCATGTCTTAAAGACTAATGATCTGAAAGTAAAAACAGAGGTGTATCCAGATGGAAAATAATAACAGGAACCGTGTAAAAGTAGATATAGCAGGAACCCGCTTCACAGTAATAAGTGAGGAAAGCGAGCTTTATACAAGATCTGTTGCCGAAAGACTCAACAGCGAGATAAATTCGGTAAGGCGTGCAGCTCCAGGTCTTTCTGCAAATTCAGCAGTGCTGCTTGCATCACTCAATATATGCGACCAGCTTATGAAATCTGAGGAGGCAGCAGACAGTCTCCGTCATCAGATCAAGGATTATCTGAATGAGGCTGCAAAATACCGCAGCTCCTTTGAAGAAGCAGACAGGGAAAACGCAAGACTGAAAAAGGATATTGAAACGCTCAGAAAGCGTCTCGGCGAAAAGGCAAAGATAGCAAGCGAGCCGTCTCCTGTCTCACCGGCAGTCAAGGCAGTAAGAAAATCAGCAGCTGCTGAAGCCGAGGATGAAGGAGCCGAGCAGGTGACCTTCTTCGGAAGCAGAAATAAGAAAAACAATGGCAAGGCTTGAGATACTTGCTCCTGCCGGCGGAGAGGAATCGGTATATCCAGCCGTCAGAACAGGAGCAGATGCGATATATATAGGAGCTTCACGCTTCAGCGCAAGAACATCAGCTCATAATTTTGACAATGAACAGCTTGAACGTGTAGTGCAGTATTGTCACCGGTGCGGAACAGCTGTTCATCTTGCCTGCAATACTCTTGTGCATGACGATGAAACAGACGCTGCAATGGAGCTTATTGAATTTGCCTGCAGTATCGGAGTAGATGCACTTATTATGCAGGATACAGGGCTTATCTCACTTGTACGGAATAATGCACCAGATATGCCTATACATGGCTCTACCCAGCTTTCAGTGCATACACCGAAGGGTGTTCAATATCTTGCAGGGCTTGGTCTGACAAGGGCAGTTTTGTCAAGGGAGCTTTCGAGAGAGCAGATAGAAGAAATTGCAAAGACAAGCCCTATCGAGCTTGAGGTTTTCGTCCACGGTGCGCTGTGCATGAGTGTGTCGGGACAATGCTATTTCAGCGCAATGCTTGGATCAAGAAGCGGAAACAGAGGTTCCTGCGCTCAGCCGTGCAGACTTCCGTTTTCTGTCAGGGGCGGAACAGGTCATGACCTTAGCCTGAAGGATCTTTCGATCATAGAACATCTCAGGGAGCTTGAGCAGATGGGTATTTCCTCGGCGAAAATCGAGGGCAGGATGAAAAGACCTGAATATGTCGCAGCAGCCGTTACAGCCTGCCGTGAAAGTCTTGATAACGGTTTTGTTTCCGAAAAATCAAGACAAAGACTGACATCGGTTTTTTCACGCTCCGGATTTACAGACGGCTATTATGAAAATAAAATTGGCAGGGAAATGTTCGGCATACGTTCAAAGGATAATGTGGAAGCAGCCGACAGCAAGGTTTTTGCTGAAATTCACGAGCTTTATAAAAATGAAAAACAACATATTCCGGTATGCTTTGAAATAAAGATAAAAGAAGGCAGCCCGGTCACACTTTCCGCAAGGGACTGCGACGGTAATAAAGCCGAAGCCTCGGGCCCTGTACCTGAGACCGCTCTGAGGACGGCGACTGACAGGGAGCGCTGCGAAAAAAGTCTTGCTAAAACAGGCGGTACGCCGTATCTGCTTGATAAGCTTGAGTGTGAGATAGACAGCGGTTTATCTGTACCCGGTTCTGCACTTAATGCAATGCGTTCGCAGTGCCTTACGATACTTGATAAAAAAAGAGAGAATAAAAGACCCTGTGCATATAAGAAAGCTGAACGTCAGTGGAATAACAGTCGGTCAGCGGCTTTGCCGGATAGCTATAGGGTACGCTTTCCTGATGATAATATATCCGACAGCTTTCTTGACAGTGAGCTGATCTATGTTCCGTTTACGCTCATCGACAAAAAGCTTGATGAGCTTTTGGACAGAGGCTTTGCCGTTGCGATAGATGTGCCGAGAGGTCTTTTCTGTATAGAAAAAATTGTTTTTGAAAGGCTGAAAAAAATACAGCGGCTTGGAATAAATGAGGTTCTTGCCAATAATGTTGCCGTAATTGAAATGGCACATGAGCTGGGAATGGATATTCATGGCGGTTTTGGTCTGAATATTGCAAATACAGAATCTGTTATATGGGCGCAAAAACAAGGAATGCTCGATTGTGAGGTATCCTTTGAGCTGACTCTTGAGCAGATATCAAAGCTTGGCGGAGAAATCCCGCTTGGCATAATATCCTCAGGCAGGCTTCCGCTTATGCTTACAAGGAACTGCCCTGTGATGAATGACGGCAAGGGCTGCAAGCATTGCAGAAAAGCACCTGTTCTGCGTGACAGAAAGGGAATAGATTTCCCGATGAAGTGCTTCGGCAGCTGTACAGAGATCCTGAACAGCGTACCGCTTTTCATGGCGGACAGAAGACATGAAATGCACGGTATAGATTTTGAGGTAATCAGATTCAGTACAGAAAGCCCTGAGGAAAGGGAAGAGCTTCTGAAAATGCATCGTCAGCAGAATACTCCGTCCGGAGGATTTACAAGAGGACTATATTACAGAGGAGTAGAATAATTCAGTCAGCATAGATAAATACAATAGCCGATTGTAAACTGACGAGTATTTCTACAGTCTCAGACGGGCGGACACCTCGCCCAAACCCGAAAAGCTTTTAAAAAGCGGAGAAAATGTAAAATTGCAAATACAAAAATCCGCATAAATAAAAGCCTTTTTTGATTTTACAATCAGCTGATATAAATTCAACTCAAGGAGATAAGAAAATGAATAGTACAGTTAAAATAAAGAAGCTGAGAGAAAACGCAGTAGTACCGAAAAGGGCGACAGCCGGTTCGGCTGGAGCAGACCTTTATGCCTGCTGTGATGAGCCGGTTGCAATCAGACCCGGCTCGCTTGCAATGATACCGACCGGAATTGCAATTGAGCTGCCTGAAAAGGAGCTTGCTGCATTTCTTTTTGCAAGAAGCGGACTTGGCGTAAAGCACGGCATCTGTCTTGCGAACGGTGTCGGCGTAGTTGACAGTGATTACCGCGGAGAAATATGTGTGGGTCTTTGCAATGTGTCCGACAAGGAATATACAGTCATGCCGGGTGAAAGAATAGCTCAGATGGTCATAATGCCTGTTGTATGCGCACAATTCGTTCAGGTGCAGGAGCTTGATGAAACTGAAAGAGGAAGCGGCGGCTTCGGATCCACGGGAAAGGCATGAAAGGAAGATTTGTGAAACAAAAATTTACTCCGTCCACTATTATTATTTGTGTATAAAAAACAAAAGTTTAATTATTACAAAATTTTTATTGTTATTGATTTGGTAAAAGGGTATAATATAAGTTGAGATTTTTTGGAAGTATGAGGACGGAAGATCGTCAGATATTAAGCTGATGCTTGGAAGAGGGATAGAGATATGTTTTCAAAGGATATAGGAATAGATCTCGGAACAGCGAATACTCTTGTGTATATCAAGGGCAAGGGTATCGTTATGAGAGAGCCGTCTGTTGTTGCAGTCGATGTCAGAAATGATAAGGTGGTCGCAGTTGGAACAGACGCAAAGGAAATGATTGGAAGGACCCCCGGCTCAATTGTAGCCGTGAGACCGCTAAAGGATGGTGTTATAGCTGATTTTGACATCACAGCGACAATGCTGAACAGATTTATCAGAATGGTCGTCAAATCGACCTTTCTTGCAAAACCAAGGGTAATAGTGTGTATCCCGTCCGGCGTAACAGACGTTGAGAGAAGGGCAGTTACTGATGCAATGCATCGTGCAGGAATAAAACAGGTTGAGCTTATCGAAGAACCGATGGCAGCTGCAATGGGAGCAGGACTTCCTGTAAGTGAGCCTGAGGGCAGTATGGTAGTTGATATCGGCGGCGGCACCTCTGAGGTAGCTGTAATATCTTTTGATGATATAGTAACAGCCTGCTCAGTAAGGGTCGCAGGAGATAAATTTGACGAATCCATAATACAGTATGTCAAAAAGAAATATAATCTTCTGATCGGAGAACGTACAGCAGAGGAAATCAAGATTGGCATAGGCTCGGCATATCCCTATGAGGGCGAGGGCACTATGAAAGTTAAAGGAAGAAATCTTGCTGACGGACTTCCGAAGGATGTGGAGATCGCTGCTGCTGAGATAAGAGATGCGCTTGCTGATCCGCTGCTTGTAATAATCGAAGCAATCAAGACAACACTTGAGCAGACACCGCCCGAGCTTTCAGCCGATATTATTGATAACGGGATCACACTGACTGGCGGAGGGGCATTGCTCAGGGGACTTGACCTTCTTGTATCACAGGAAACAGGAATGCCGGTAAGAACTGCCGACAGCCCGCTTGACTGTGTTGTTGACGGAACAGGCTTGAGACTTGAGACCTTTGGTGCTGCAAGCTTCGGCAGAAGAAGATAAACACACAGGTTTCGTCCGTGCTTTCAGAAGGCATACGGATGAAACCTTTTGCAATTGAAAGATTGTAAAAGGTTCGGTTCTCATCATCGGAAATAAGCCTTGTATGAATGGATGGAGAACATAATGGGAGAAAAATTTTAGGATCCATACCATTTTACTGTTCAATCCAAGTATTAATCGTACTTTCAACAACTTTGGTTGTTTTCTTTTCGCCGCCCGCCTCCGGCGGGCGGCGAAAAGAAAACGCCTGATAATAAGCCAACTATTTCACAGTATAATATCAAGTGGGAAGTTCAAGTAAGTTATTAAAACAGCAGGAGGGGAGCAAATGAAAAGGAGATCTGCAAACGGCATGAAGGTGCTTGTTCTTACGGTATGCGTATTGCTTGTTGTTGCACTTGTAACTGCCGGTAACAGTACAATGAACGGTCTTTTTACCGGACTGATCTTTGCGCCGCTCCAGAAAGCAGCGGCTGGCTTCACTACAAGTGCAGGCGAAGGTCTGAGTTCCCCCGCAGATGCAGAAGAGCTTGAAAAGGAAAATAAGAAGCTCAGAGAAGAAAACAATAAGCTGAGCAGTATGCTTGTAGAATACTATGATCTTAAAAAGGAAAATGAAGAGTTATATAAATTCTATAACATAAAAAAGGATAATGATGATTTTTCCCTTGTACCGTCAACAGTAATATCAAGAGATCCGAATGAAAACTTTTATGGCTTCATACTTGATAAAGGTTCACAGGACGGAATATCAGAAAAGGATCCGGTAATGACAGAAAACGGACTTGTAGGCTTTGTAAGCGAAGTAAATCTGAAATCCTGCAAGGTGACCACACTTTTGTCGCCTGATGCAAAGATCGGCTCTGTTGATAAGAAAACTGAAAATCAGGGTATAATAACCGGTTCTCCCGAATACTGCGATGATAATATCACGGTAATGAAAAATATCTCTGCACAGAATGAGATGAAAAAGGGAGAAATCGTTGTAACCTCGGGCTATGGCGGTCTTTTCCCGAAAAATGTGAGGATAGGAACTATTCGTGAATTGAAATATGACTATGACGGGATGCCGGTTGCACTCATTGATCCGTCTGAGGATATCAGGAATATTACCTCAGCAGCAGTGATAACAAGCTTCAGCGGCAAGGGCGAGATAAATGAATATAAAAAGCCCTCACAGGAAAAGCCGGAAAGCTGACGGCTTCAGAAATGTAAGAAACCGAAAGAGAGAGCATTATGAACAGATACAGGGTATTAAGATATCTTGCTTTTTTTCTTGAAATAATACTTTGCTATATAATACAGACCACACCGGGACTGACTCTTGAGGTATTCGGCGGACGTCCGGTGCCTCTGATACCCCTTGCAATAGCATTTGCAGCCTTTGAGGAGGAGATACCGGCTATCTTCTTCGGAGTGATATGCGGGCTTCTTTCAGATTCAGGCTACAGCGGACCGGTTGGATATTACGCAATAACACTTGCTGTACTGTGTTACACAGTAAGTGTCCTGATGGCAAATTACATCCATACAAATCTTCTTACTGTAATGATAATATCGACGCTCAGCATACCGCTGATAATTGCAGGACAGTTTCTTATGTTCTATATCGCAGCGGGTTATCAGAATGCAGTAGAGTATTTTACAGCACATTATATCTCAAGAATAATTTACACATGGGCATTTGTACCTGTTGTGTTCTGGATAAACAGATTTATTGCTGCAAGGACTGCAGCCGAATGATTATGAACAGAAGGAGTAGGGCATATGGGAACCAGACTCGAAAAATGGCGTTATGCCCTGATAATGATAATAATACTTGTCGTCACAGCAGTCTTTTGCGCAAGGCTTTTTCAGTGGCAGATAAGAGAAAACGTCATTTATGAGGATATAGCGCTGACTTCAACAGAATATACGATAAAAACAGATGCGGTAAGGGGAGAGATATTCGATGTGAACGGCGTACCTCTTGCGCAGAATCAGACTGGCTATAAAATAACGATAAATAAGATATTCACGCCAGATGATAAGCTGAATGATTGTATTCATAAGCTTATAACCCTGACGGAAAAATGCGGCTGTAAATGGTTTGACGAGCTTCCTATAAAGCTTGACGGCAGCAGCTATGTCTTTGAAGAAAAAAGGGAAGCTGATATAGAAGATCTGAAAAGCAAGGAAAACCTGAATATGAATCCGTATTCAACAGCGGAGGAATGCATGGCAAGGCTTATTGAAAAATATGACTGTAAAATATCTGACAAAAAGCTTCAGCATGATATAATAAGCGTCAGATACAATATGGATAAAAACGGATATTCCAGAAGTAAGCCATATGTTTTTTCTGAGGATCTTGACGAGACATCGATGAATATCATCACAGAAAATGTTCAGAGCTATCCCGGTGTTGAGATAATTGCAGGAGCAGTCAGAAAGTATGTAAACGGAAAGGCAGCTCCGCATCTTGTAGGAGTAACAGGCCTCATTTCTGCAGAGGAATACGACGAACTTGAGAAAAAAGGATATGCATATAATGATTATGTTGGCAAGCTTGGTATAGAATATGCCTACGAGGATCAGCTCAAGGGAAAAGAGGGCAGCAGGACCTATGAGGTCAGTCCTGACGGTACAGCCTCACTGAAATCCACACAGGATTCTCAGCCGGGAAATTCTGTTTATCTTACCGTTGATACAAAATATCAGGAAATAGCTCAAAAAGCACTCAAGGAAGCAGTGGATGAGGCTCATGCATATGCAAAATCCACCGGAGAAAAATATTCGGGTGAGGATTGTGTAGGTGCAGCAGTTGTTGTTCTGAATATCAAGGATTTTTCAGTTTTGTGCGCAGCGAATTATCCGAGCTATGATCTTGCAGATTATTATAAGAATTATGATAAGCTGATTGAAACAAAGGGCGATCCGCTGGTAAACCGGGCTTTTAACGGAGCGCTTGCCCCCGGTTCAACCTTCAAGCCGATGGTAGCGTCAGCGGCACTTGAGGAGGGTGCTATCACAACAAAGACAAGGATAAACTGTGAAGGTATATATACAAAGGGCGGTCTGAAGCTAAGATGCATGAACGTTCACGGCTCTCTCAATGTATACGAGGGCATACGTGATTCGTGCAATGTTTTCTTTGCAGAGACAGCGAGACTTCTGGGGATTGAGAAGATGAATACCTACTCCAGACGCTGCGGACTGGGAGTAAAAACAGGTGTTGAGATAGGAGAAAGCTCAGGTACTCTTGCAGGACCGGAATACAGTGAGCTGATGGGATCTGACTGGTTTGAGACATCGGTGTCTCCAGCCGGAATCGGTCAGTCAGATAACCAGTTTACACCTCTGCAGCTTGCTTCATATGTTGCAACGATCGCCAACAACGGCGTAAGGCTGAAAACACATATAGTTGATAAGATCACAGATTTTTCCGGAAAAAAGGTAGTATATCAGAGCGAGGCTGAGGAAGCAGATAATATGGGCGTAAGCGAAGAGAACCTCAAGGAGGTCCGCAAGGCAATGAATATGGCTACAAACAGCTATGATTCAATGGCAGGCTTCCCGATGCAGATAGGCGGCAAAACGGGAACAGCAGAAAACTCAGGCTCGGACCATGCGAATTTTATCTGCTTTGCTCCGTATGATAAGCCGCAGATTGCGATAGCAGTCATGGTTGAACATGGTGCAAAAAGCTATGTTGCCGTAAATGTTGCAAAGAAGATAATGACAGAATATTTTGATCTCAAAACCGAGGACGATAAAAAATCAGAATAATTTATAAAGCAGCGAAGAGATACAGCAAAAAAATATCCCGGATATCCTCATTGATGGAATATCCGGGATTTAAAATTATTAAAGCAAAAAATATTCAATAGCCAGAACAAGAAACATATTATGCTCTGACAATATTACGCCAGTCAAGGTCTCCTCTTTCAAGACCGTGGATAAGAACCTCTCCGGTAGCAATATTAGTAGCGACAGGGATATTATGCATATCACAAAGTCTGAGAAGATTCATGTCGTTCGGTTCATGCGGCTTTGGGTTAAGCGGATCACGAAGGAAAATGAGCATATCTATCTCATTGAATGCTATTCTTGCTGCTATCTGCTGATCGCCGCCCTGACTCCCGCCAAGAAATCTCTGTATTTCCAGACCGGTTGCTTCTGCAACCATCTTACCGGTTGTACCTGTCGCACAGAGATTGTGTCTGCTCAGGATTCCGCAGTATGCGATGCAGAACTGAACCATAAGCTCTTTTTTTGCGTCATGGGCTATCAACGCTATATTCATATATATCTCCTCCATTTGTGATAAAAATATAAAAATACTTAATTAAAGATCAAGCGGAACATGTATTCCGTCCAGTCTTGCAGCTATCCTGTCGAAAGCAGGAACAGCTTTGCTTTTTCCTTCGATAGGCAGACCTTTCTGAGCCAGACCTGCGCTCACAGGATCCTCAGGAACGATTCCGAGAAGTCTTGCACCTGCCTTGTCGATAACAGCATCAAGATCAGGGAAGGCATTAAGCTTTTTGAAGCTTTTTTCGCTGAACCGGTTGATAATCAGTCTGATCTCAGGAATACTATAATCAGAAAGAAGCTGACGAACCTTATCACAGCCTCTTAAAGTAAGCGGTTCAGTATTTGCCACAAGTGCAGCTCTGTCAGCAGCAGCTGCCGCAGCCGTTGTACCCGACCCGATACCGGCAGGACAATCGATCAGGATATGATCATAATATTTTTTCAGAACAGAAACAAGCTGCTTCATAATGAAAGGGCTTATCTCGTCACGAACATTTTGCGGAGCAGGCAGGATATAAAGCTCAGGCACAGTTTTACAGGGATAGATCGCACTTGCAGGAGGGCAGTTTCCGCCGACGATATCAGCGATATCGAAAACAAGCTCACCGCTTACTCCGAGCATAAGATCGATCCCTCTCATACCGGCATCACAATCTATAATAAGCACACGGTTTCCGCGTCTTGCAAGAGCCGCACCGAGTCCTGCAGTCACCGTAGATTTACCTGTGCCGCCTTTTCCAGAAGTTATTACTGTCACTTTACCCATTTTTCAATTACCTCTTTATAAAAATAGCACACAATTTAAATAAAGTCAATAGCAAATTCATAATTTTTACACAATTGATACAAATAAACTATGAAATTTTAACAATTATTGCCTTAGCAGAAACACTGACAATAATTAATATTTAATCTAAGGAATGTGCGAATGAATAACAATAAACGAATATTATGCTTTCAGACATATTGATCGGAAAAACAATCATTATGCAATTTCCTGACATATTGTACCCAGCGTTCTATATGAAAAATATTACTGGAAGTTTTTTAGAAACTATAATCAACAGACATAAAAGTTTTGGTCAGAAGAAATCAGAGCCGCAGGAATAAAAACAGAAGTTCTGAATACAGAGCGAAACGTAGTGAAACGATAGCGCATTGCGACACCGGCTGTACTATGTGTAAAATTGGCAATCAGCATTGGATAATAATTCTGATGCCGTTCAGGCTGAAAAGGTATGGCAGTGCCCGGGAAATCTTTATCATGCTGACTAAGCCGTGAATCAAGGGTCCAGCGTCACGCTGGCGGTGTAGTCCTTGACAATGGAAGGATTTAGGGTTAAAATATTAAATCGGGATAGTGTATGGTTTAAATGACTTTGCTTTTGCACAGAAATATCGCTCTGACGGAATCGTCTGAGATGGTGTAAAATACTTCTGGGAGTTTTTGGGAACATAATCAGTCGGTATAAAAGTTTATGTCAGAAGAAAGCCTGAACCGCGGCTTCGACAGTATCGGCTGGTAGGCAAGAGCGGAGCGTGTGCGCAGCAAACCCTGCGTAATTGACAGCGCAGGCACTGCGTCTGATGATATGACAGAAAAAATGTTGTTGATATAGTATAATGAAAGGAGGTTTTCATATGTCTGAGCAGCAGCTTCTTGAACTGAAGGGTTCAGTGGAGGATATCATTTTCCGCAATAACCAGAATGGTTACAGCGTACTTACAATGTACTGTGACGGTGTTGCAGCAACAGCTGTTGGAATAATGACAGACGTAAATATCGGTGATGATCTCAGGCTTGTCGGTGTATGGAAAAATCATCCCGGATATGGAGAACAGTTTTCTTTCAGTTACTATGAGCATGAAATGCCGTCAACAGCTTCATCAATACTAAAATACCTTTCCTCCGGTGCTGTGAAGGGAATAAGAAGATCAACAGCAAAAAAGCTCGTTGATGCTTTCGGGGAAAAAACCCTTGAGATAATGCAGGAGCAGCCTGAAAGACTGACTGAAATAAAGGGTATAACATCAGAAAAGGCTCAGAAAATAAGTACAGATATACGCCGTATCTTTGGTATGAAGGAAGTAATGCTGTATCTTGAGAAATATCATATATCTGCTCTTGAAGCAGTAAGGATATGGAAAAGCTTCGGAGACAGTTCGATAAATATTATAGAAGAAAATCCATATGTACTATGCGATCAGGAAATAGCTGTATCCTTTGAGAGAGCAGACCTGATCGCAGCTGATATGAAAAGACCGGCTGACGATGAATGCCGTATCAGGGCCGGTGTGATCTATATCATCTCATATAACGCCGGAAACGGACATACCTGCCTCCCGAAGGACAAGCTGCTTGCTGTAACATCATCATTTCTCAGGCTTGATCAGAGCCGTATTTCAGAAACACTTGAGAAAATGACAGATGATACGAGTCTTATTGAAGAAAAACTCGGAGACAAAAGCTTTATTTTTCTTCCTGAGCTGTACAAAAGCGAGATATATTCTGCAGAGCGTATAATGATGATGCGTCAGTTTCCGTGCGAAAGCCTCAGAGGGATAGAGCTTGCACTTGAGACATTTGAAAACGAGCATGGCATAACATACGCCGAAAAACAAAGAAAAGCCATAACCGAAGCAATGTCAGGCGGACTTCTGATCCTGACAGGCGGCCCCGGAACAGGAAAAACAACAACTCTCAATGCGATAATATCACTTTATAAACAAAGCGGACTGAAGGTTCTTCTTGCTGCGCCCACGGGAAGGGCAGCACAGAGAATGTCTGATGTTACAGGCTGTCAGGCAAAGACAATACACAGACTGCTTGAAGTTGAGTGGGATAATAATGACAAGCCAAGATTTGTAAGAAATGAACGGAATCCGCTCGACTGTGACGCACTGATACTTGATGAGATGTCAATGGTCGATGCGGTGCTTTTTGAAAGTGTTCTGAGAGCGCTGCCTCTCGGATGCAGACTGATAATGGTAGGTGACAGCGATCAGCTCCCCTCAGTCGGAGCGGGAAATGTACTCGGTGATCTCATAGCTTCCGGAAAGATACCTGTGATCGCTCTGACAGAAATATTCAGACAATCAATGGAAAGCCTTATCGTCACAAATGCACATAAGATAGTGCACGGCGAAATGCCGGAGGTCAGACGGACAGACGGCGATTTCTTTTTCATGGCAAACAGCGATAAGAATGCTATTTCCGAAACGATAACAGAGCTTTGCTCAAAGCGGCTGCCGGATGCATACGGATATTCACCGCTGACAGATATACAGGTGCTGTCTCCCGGAAGAAAGGGTGAGCTTGGGGTCACAGAGCTTAATAAAAGACTTCAGCAGGCGCTTAACCCAAAGAATGACGAAAAAAGCGAGATACGAATGCCGGTATATACCCTTCGTGAGGGTGATAAGGTCATGCAGACGAAGAATAATTATGACCTTCCCTGGGAAAAGGATGACGGCAGCGACGGAAGCGGTGTTTTCAACGGAGATATAGGTATAATTGAAAAAATTGACAGAGCTGCAAAAACAGCTGAGATACGATTCGACGACAAGGTCGTTACGTACAATTCAGATAATCTTATCAATGTAGAGCTTGCATATGCGACAACAGTACATAAGAGTCAGGGAAATGAATTCACAGCCGTTATCATGCCTATGTATTACGGAGCGCCGCAGCTGTATTACAGAAATCTTCTGTATACAGCTGTTACGAGAGCAAAAAAACTTTTGATAATGGTAGGGAATATACCGACTCTGAAAAAAATGGTCGATAATAATAAACGAACAGCCAGATATTCGGGACTCAGGTCCTTTCTCGAAAGGAGTGAGCCTTGAATGATTATAGACAGTATATGGATCAGAAGGTGTCCCTATTGCCGCAAAAGGATCGGTTTTGATATGACCGAATGTCTTGCGTGCAGGGCAGCCTATCCTTCAACACCCAGGATAGAAGTAACTCCGAGGGGCGATATATGTATTGCACCCTTCAGCTATGACGGCGTTATTGCAGCCGCAATAAAGGATTTTAAATTCAGAGGTGTCAGATTCAATTCAAAAAGCTTTGCCGGTGCAATAGTTGCAGCCATGAAAAAAACATATTTCAAAGATATGGATTTTGAAGTAATTACCAGCGTGCCTGCTACAAAGAAAAGAAAACGGCAGCGCGGATATAATCAGGCTGAGCTTATTGCAAGATATGTAGCAGAAATGACAGGAACCGGCTATAAAGAGCTTCTTGTCAGAGATGTGGATACTGTTTATCAGCATTATCTTGGACAGGAGGAACGAAAAAAGCATGATAAAAGCTATTACAGTATAATAGACAGAGAGTCTGTCAGAAATAAAAAGATACTTCTTATTGATGATATAATGACCTCAGGCTCAACGCTGTCCGGCTGCAGCGAGGTGCTGATGGACGCTGGTGCGCAGAGAATATTCTGTGCCGTTACAGCAATAACAAAAAGGAGATAAAGCAAAAAAATATTCCGAAGCTCATTTAACAGACAAATTGTCGAGTGATCTCAGATAATATCAGGGAAAGAAAGGACAGGGTGAACAGAAAATGGATATAGCAATTGATCTCGGAACCTCAAGAACAAGAATTTACCTTCAGAATAAGGGCAAGGTGGTCGATGAGCCATCAATAATAACGATCAACCATGACAATGAAAGCATTGTAGCAGTAGGAGAAGAAGCCTATAAAATGCTCGGACGCACATCTACAAGATACAGCACGATCTATCCGCTCAGCGGAGGAGTAATATCCGATCTCGGTCTTGTTGAAGCCATGATCTCCACGCTTCTCAAAAGGGTGGTCAGTGCGAGAATAGGTATGCCCAGAGCAGTAGCGTGTGTGCCCGGAGAGATAACAGAGGTTGAAAAAAGAGCTGTTGTAAACGCCATCAGCTGCGCAGGAATAAGAAGGGTCTGCCTTATAGAAGAACCGGTAGCAGCAGCTATTGGTGCAGGAATCGATATCAGCAGCCCTCACGGTTCCTTTGTAGTGGATATAGGCGGCGGAACAACTGATATGGCTGTTATATCTCTCAGCGGTATTGCTGTATCACGTTCTGTAAAGCAGGCAGGAAATATTATGGATGAGGAAATAATAAAGTACGTCAAAAGAAGATATAACATGCTTATAGGCAAGCGCATGGCAGAGGAAGCAAAAATGGCTGTCGGCTGTGTGGTGAAGGGTGCGGTTATCGGCAAATACAGAATTAAAGGCAGAAGTATCGTAACAGGAATGCCTGCATGGGCTGATATTGATGCAGAGGAGATGATCGAGCCGCTAAGAGAAACAGCTGACGTGATCGTGCGCCATATCCAGGATGTTCTTGAGGAAACTCCTCCGGAGCTTATCGGTGATATTCATTCCGACGGAATCATAATGACCGGCGGAGCGTCAAGAATAGCAGGCTTTGATAAGCTTATTTCCGCAGCGACAGATCTTAAAGTCAGAGTTGCAGAGAATGCCTCTGACTGTGTTGTAAACGGCTGTGGAGAATCTTTGAAATATATTGATCTTCTCAGAAAGGATACTCTCGGAGTAAGTCCGATCACAGACAGATATTAATAGAAAACGAGCTGCCGCAATATTAATTCTGCGGCAGCTCAGATATTTTATCAGAAATATTTTATGAGACAGGAACTCCAAAAAGCGGCAGTAAAAAACCAATAACGGTAGGTAACGCTGAAATAATACTGAAAATCAGTCCCATAATGCATAATATCCTTGCACCGCCCGATGCAGGAGGCTGAGTACCGGTTTCACGGGCTTTTTTGGTTTCTTTATTACATATTACAAGTCCTGCGATGGCAAGCGTTAAGCTGATCGGGAACATCATGGAAAATAAAACAGACAGTAGTCCCAGTATAATCGGAGTAGGCATTTTATTTCCGGCATTTCTTCTGTTTGGTGAGGAGTAGAAATCAGAGTTGCTGCCGGAGCCTGCATTTTGCTGACCCGGAAATTTCGCTGACGGTTCATAAACATTGACAGTAGTCTGCCAGTTGTTATTGCCAAGCTCAGGACCCGGAACCATTTCCGGATACGGATAATTTCCCTGATTCTGCTGCACAGTGCCGGTCTGATGAAAGCTCTGCGCCTGATATTGCACAGGTGCAGCAGAAAAGCCTTGTGACGACTGAGGAGCAGCAGGCTGTGAGTAACCGGTCATGATGTCAGATGAAAGATCGGTATACTCATTTTTCTGACTGTCCGGGCTGCCGATAGAAGAGATATCGCTTCCGTAATCGTCATAGTTATAAGTAAAATCGTCATCTGTTCCGAAGGTAGTATCATCAAAGCTGATATTTCCGGTGTCTGAGCTGAACGAAGAACCGGAAGGCGGCTTTGCTTCCGGAAAAATTTCATCGAAAGACATTTCAGTAATATTTTTTTTCATTGTCTGCACCGTCCTTTATTAATCTGTATCAAACAATTCCTAATTGTATTTTTTCAAATATAGGTGTATAAGAAAAAAACCGGCATTCAGAAAAATGCCGGTGAAGATAAATCAAGTTGCTTCTCCGCCGCCCCAATTGTAATCGTCATAATAACCGTATTCGTCATAACCGCCGAAATCATCCAGAGAATCCGCAGCTTCATTAATAGCTGCGATGATTCCGATGGCAAGCACGATAGTAACAAAGAGGCTGAGTATGAGACCAATGATAGAGCAAACAATACCCGGTGTGATCAGATTTCCTTGAATATTTCCCGGTTTGTTTGAATCAGATTTGGCTTTGATAGAAAGTATAAGACCTACAACAGAGCAGATAAGACCGACAAACGGTAACTCAGAAAATATAATAGAACAAATACCAAGTGCAAAGCCGGGCGTATTATTTACAGGAACCATCATTGGCATACCATACTGGATATTATTTACGTATCCGGTATTCTGATATGGCTGCTGAAAAGGAGGATATGGAGAAGCCGGGGTATTATATGAACCCTGACTGTAAGGATTATAATTGTAAGGTGCGTTCTGTACCTGCTGATATGGCTGCTGAACACCCTGATTATAGTTTACACCAGGTATTTGCCGGCTGCTGTTGTATGCAGACGAATAAGACGTATCATTATGATTATTATATTCGCTGGCTGAATCAGAGCCGTAGGTCTGTTCAAGTCCCTGAAAGTCGCCTGTATTATTTCCTGATCCATAAAAATTATTAGGATTGTTATCCATAGTTTTTTCACCCCAAAAATTCATCTGATCTGAACACAATTTTACAAATTTATAATATCACAATTCCAACTGATATGTCAACAATTTTCCACCTTTGAAGCGAAATGCGGGGGCTTTCCGGTCGCCCCCGCACCCCTTCGGTATCAAAAAAGATAATAATATATGAGAAGATTTTAAAAATTGATTTCCGTGACCCACCGGCGTGCCGCCGGTGGCGCAATTCACGGCTTAGTCAGCCTGAAATAGTTTTTCTCGGCATCGCCGGTCTTTTTCAGGCTGAACTGCTGACATCATTTCTGATTTAAAAGTCCCAGAATTATTTTACACGAATCCTCAGCGTAGCAAGCTTTACCTTTACACTGGACTTTAAGCCTCAATGTTATGAATTCCAGATTACATCTGCATTGCAATCGCTGTTCCAGTTACTATTCCAGTTCTCGGGTGCAGAAGATTTTCCTTTAACGCGTATAGTCTTCAGATTAATGCATTTGACAAACACGTTATGACCTACATCTGATACATTTTCAGGAATAGTTATTTCTGTCATAGCTTTGCAAGAACAGAATGCATATTCACCTATACTTGTAACAGTATAAGGGATTGTGATCTCTTTGAGATTCTTACAGTTTTCAAAAACTTTTTCTCCAAGCATCGTCAATCCATCAGGTAATTTTACCGATTCAAGATTCCCACAGCCGTCAAATACATTTCCGCGAAGTTCTTTTACACTATCGGGCAGTATTAAATTTTTTAATCCTGTACAGTTACTGAATGCGGAACTTTTGATTACCTTGATACTTTCAGGAAGATTTACCTCTTTAAGTTTTATACAATCGGAAAACGTATTTTCCTCAATAGTTTCCAATCCATCATCAATTGTGATTTTTTCAAGTGAGGAACAAGCACAGAAGGCGTAATCACTTATGTTCTCAACATTTGCAGGGATATTCAGTTCCTTTATACCCGAGCAGCTTGAAAATGCTGAGTCGCCGATACTTTCGAGTCCATCCGGAAGAATTATTTCACTCAGAGCTGAACAATTACTAAAGGCATATTCCGAAATTCTTGTCAGAGACTTCGGTAAATATATTTCCGAAAGATTTTTACAACTTGCAAATGACCAGGCTCCTATTAATTCTACAGAATCCGGAAGCTTTATTTTTTCAAGACTTCTGCAGCTCTTGAAAGAATTTTTACCAATTGTTTCAACACTATCTGCTATTGTGATGCTTTTTAAATTTGTAAAGCCGAAAAAGGCACTGTCGCCTATTTTTGTAACTCCATCTCCAATACTGACACTTGAAATATCAGCCGCCTGAAACTTAGCCAGAAGATCAGCTCTTTCAACAGAACCAGAGCCTGTTATCTCAAGGTATCCGTTACTTTTCAGTACGTATTCGAGAGAGCCGATACTTCCGGTCTCTTCAACAGATTCTTCCTGAGAAGTATCTGTTGAAGAAACTATTGTCTGACTTACAAATGATTCATTTGCATCAGAATTACCTTCAGTCAGATCGCTTACAGTTGAATCAGATGAAGACAAATCGGTTACAGATGAATTGATAACATTTTCTGATACAACCTGATCAGTTTTGCTTTCAGAAACAGTGCTTTCAGTTTCACTATTTGTACTTTTCTGCACTATATCTGAGGCTGAATTTACAGCTTCCGCCGGTGGTTCTGTATTATCAGAACCATTTGAGAACAATATAACCCCGGCAACTGGCCCTGCAATAACAAAGACAGTTATCATAGCAGCAGTTATTATTTTTATGTTTTTCTTCTTTTTTGCTGAATCAGAATCATTATCGTAATTCAGATAGTAGTAATCTTTACTGTTGTCAAGATCATCAATTGTGTATGTTTCAGTTTTATCCGGATTATTATGGATGCCATTACTCAGTTTCATATTGCTGCCGGACAAATGTTTTTTAACATTATTTTCATGAATTTCAACTTTTTCAGTGTCACCGGAGCTGAATGACGATTCTTTTCTTTTATTCAAATTTGCACCATCTTTCTTTTTTTGTAGATTATTCGTAAACTATACGAAGATATAAAACTATATTTCTGAATCATAAGATAACTATAAAGCCGGATCTTATGAATTTATAGGACTTTTTAAACAGGTTAAAAATATAGTCTCATTTTATATTCATTGATTTAGCAACCCTTAATAAAAAAATCAATAAATTATACTGATATTATAATTTTATCATATTAATTCACATAATACAATATATAAATCTGACTGTGCCGTCGTGGTGATAGGCGGGCGAGTCAAATATTTCAGGGAGCTTTGAGGGAACTAAAAATCAGCAGACACGAAATTAATGGTCAGAAGAAAGTCTGAACCGCAGCTTGACATCAGCGGCTGGTGTACAAGAGAGCAGCGACGATGCGAGACTGACAGCGGAGGCAGTCGTAAGCGTATAATAATAATTTGCAATCAGCTTAGGATAATAATTCTGATGCAGTTCAGGCTGAATAAGCTTAGCGGTACCCGGGGAAACTTTTTCAGACTGATAAGCTGTGAATCAAGGGTCCAGCGTGATGCTGGCGGCGTGCTGGAGGGTTGAAAAATAGGGTTAATCAATGTTATAATACAATAGAAAGTAATGATGGAAAAGAGGGAGTGTATATGACGTCCGTTCAGAGATCCGGAGAGTTCAGCACAAAGCTGCTGTCAGGCAGTGTGCTGAAAACAATAGCTTTGCTTACAATGCTTTTAGATCATACAACTTCGATCGTGCTTAGAAATATCAATTACTTTGTTACTCCCTTTGTAACTGTAATGGGGTATGGTATCACATGGTATTATGTATTCAGACTTATCGGGAGAACTGCCTTTCCGATATACTGTTTTTTGCTTGTCGAGGGATATCTTCATACAAAAAGTAAAGAAAAATATGCCCTCAGACTTCTTGTTTTTTCAGTGATATCTGAAATACCATGGGATCTTGAGCATAGCGGAAAACTCTTTTCCAACGGACAGAATGTATTTTTTACACTTTTTCTGGGATTGTGTGCGATATATATATATGATAACTTCAGGAGCAGCAGATCAAAGCTTGTGCCCGGACTGGTGATCGTATTTGTTACAGCATTTTTTCTGAAAGCTGACTATGGGATAATGGGTGTTGGATTTTTGTTATTTTTGTTTGTGATGAGAAAAAGCAGACTGCTTTCCGGTTTTATTGGCTGCTGCTTCTTTTCGAGACCTCTATCCGTAATTCCTGCATTTGCACTCATAAACCTGTATAACGGAGAAAGGGGCTTCATAAAAGGAAGACCTCTCCAGTATATCTATTACATGATTTATCCTGCACATATGCTTGTGTTATACTTTATAAAGCTTAAGTGCTTCGGATATTGAATGATATCATTTATGAAGGAAATCAGAATGTATTATTTCTAAGGAAGCACTGATTAAATCCAGTGCATGTATTGCGTCAGCAATCTTTTCGTCAGGTTGTGCAAAAAGATCGCAGGCAGCCTGACGGTTGTCAAGGGCTTTTTGTACAAGAGTTAGTATAAAATATATCTGGAGTTTTTGAAGAAACTATAATCAGCCGCATGAAGGTTCTGATTAGAAAAATCAGAGGTGCGGGAATAAAAGCTGAAGTTCTGACCCCAGAGCGAAACGTAGTGAAGTGATAGCGAGTTGCGACACCGGCGGCACGCCGGCAAGATGACGGAAAAAAGGCAAGCAAGACACGTGCTGAGCTGTAAGGCGTGATTTATTCAGTGATTCCCTAAGGAAACATCTGTAAAATCATCAATTATAGGGACGTAAAATGAAAAGAGCTTCATTGTTAGTAAAAATAACTAAAAATAAGAAATAATAATTGTGATATATAATAATTAGTAAAACAAGCCAAAAAAAAAACGTGATTTAATATAATTTATTAAAAAAATGTATGGATTTTTCTTGAAAAATATGTTATTATCTATGGTGGTATTTAGTTTGAGTTTATCTAATACTTGATTTCCGCTTAGCGGAACGTATATAAATTGTCAGCATGATTCAAAGCGCGGATGTACTGTATATTCGTACTATAACTGAGGTATCAGATCATGGTTCTGTGTTTTTTCCTGCTGATAAAAATGTTAAGGGAGATTTAATAATATGGAAAAAAGAATGATTTTTGTTACATCACCGCCTGCGTGCGGAAAGACCAAGCTGTCCAAGAAGCTTGCGACAGCTATCAAGCATATCGTTTATCTTGATAAGGATACACTTATTCCGCTTTCAAAGCAGATCTTTGCAGTTGCAGGACAGCCTTATAACAGAAGCTCTGAATTTTTTGAAAAGGAGATCCGTGACTATGAATACGACGTTATCATGGATCTTGCTTTTGAAGCAATAAAGTATGAGGATCTTGTAATGGTCAATGCTCCTTTTACAAGAGAGATACGTGACGATGAATATATCGCCTCACTCAGAGAAAAGCTCAAGGGTTATGGTGCAAAGCTTACAGTTATCTGGATCGTAACAGATCCGGAGGTATGCCATCAGAGAATGATCGACAGAGCCTCTGACAGAGATACATGGAAGCTTGAAAACTGGGATCAGTATCTCAGCACTGTTAATTTCAACATTCCTGAAAACCTTCGTGACCCCGAGGATGAGAACAGTCTTCTGCTATATCATAACAGTACTGATGAACTTGCTGCCGAGTCCTTTGACAAGCTTATGAGCTTCTTCGGTGAATACGAATAATAACAGCAGTACATAATAATTGCGGCTTTGAGGCGATTAACAAGCCGAAGCCGCTTTACTTTATAAAGGCGAAAGGATAAGATAGAATGCTTAGAGAAAACATTTACCGCACAAAATACTGCGGTGAGCTGAGAGAAACAGATATCGGTAATGATGTAAGAGTAGCCGGATGGGTTGAAAATATCCGTGACCACGGCGGTGTAATGTTCCTTGATATCAGAGATCATTATGGTGTAGTACAGGTTGTAGTACATGATGAGAAGCTCCTTGAGAATATAAATAAGGAATGTACCGTAACTGTCAGCGGTAAGGTAACGAAGCGTGACGAGGATACTATAAATCCTAAGATTGCAACCGGTACTGTTGAGATACATTCTGAAAATATAACAGTTCTCGGTAAAGCACCCCAGGCGCTTCCCTTTGAGATACAGACATCAACCGAGGTCAAGGAGGATGTAAGACTTAAATACCGTTTCCTCGATCTTCGTAACCGCAAGGTGCATAACAATATAGTAATGCGTGCCGAGCTTATATCTTTCCTCAGAAATAAAATGACAGAAATGGGCTTCCTTGAAATACAGACGCCTATCCTTTCATGTTCTTCTCCTGAGGGCGCAAGAGATTATCTTATCCCCAGCAGAAAGCATAAGGGAATGTTCTATGCCCTTCCGCAGGCACCGCAGATCTTCAAGCAGCTGCTTATGGTGTCAGGCTTTGATAAATATTTCCAGATAGCACCCTGCTTCCGTGATGAGGATGCAAGAGCTGATCGTTCACCCGGAGAATTTTATCAGCTTGACTTTGAGATGGGATTTGCAGAGCAGGAGGATGTTTTTGCAGTTGCTGAGGAGGTTCTTTATGAGACCTTCACAAAGTTCTCTGATAAAGAAGTCTCAAAGCCGCCGTTCAGAAGGATACCTTTTGCAGAGGCAATGCTCACTTATGGTACTGACAAGCCCGACCTTCGTAATCCGCTTCTTATCAAGGATATCAGTCCGATGTTTGAGGAAACTGACTTTGCTCCGTTCAGGAAAAAGACAGTACGCAGCATCAATGTACCTGGTGCAGCAGCTCAGTCAAAGAAATGGTTCAAGAATATGGAAGAGTTTGCCCTTTCCATCGGCATGAAAGGACTCGGCTATGTCAAGGTAAGAGACGATCTTACATTTGACGGTCCTATTGATAAATTCCTCAAAGAGGGAGACAGAGAAAAGCTTATTGAGATCAACGGTTCAAAAGCAGGTGATGTAATTTACTTTATCGCTGACAGTGCAGATGCAGCTCCTAAGCTTGCAGGTCAGATCAGAACAGAGGTTGCGACCCGTCTCGATATGATCGATAAAAGCCGTTTTGAGCTTTGCTTCATCACAGACTTCCCGATGTTCGAGCGTGATGAAAACGGAGATGTTATATTCACGCATAACCCGTTCTCAATGCCTCAGGGCGGAATGCAGGCACTTCTTGAAAAGGATCCTGCTGAGGTACTTGCATATCAGTATGATATAGTTTGTGACGGTGTTGAGCTGAGCTCTGGCGCAGTAAGAAACCATGATCTTGATATAATGATAAAGGCATTTGAGATCGCAGGCTATGACGAGCAGACGCTCAAGGATAAATTCGGTTCACTTTACACAGCATTCAGATACGGTGCACCGCCGCATGCAGGTATGGCACCCGGACTTGACAGAATGCTCATGCTCCTTGCAGGAGAAGAAAACATCCGTGAGGTTATCGCGTTCCCGATGAACAGCAATGCACAGGATCTTCTCCTTGGCTCACCTACAGAGGTAACTGAGCAGCAGCTCCGTGAGGTTCATATAAAGATCAGATAATTACAGAGCGGCAGTTCTGAACTGATTACACAGGAAATAAATTATCCTGATATAGCGTAGTAATATATCTGTATGAATAGTAAGACATAGGTCCAGGGGGCATAGCCCCCTGGTGTTCTTTGGTGTATTCCCGAAAATCGGACATACACCAAAGAGCACAGAATAAGCAATTTTATACCAGAAGGAGGAAGAATAATGGTAACAAAGGAAGAAATAATGAAGATCGCAATACTTTCAAAGCTTTCAGTCGGCGATGATGAAATAGATCAGCTTACCGAGGATATGAGCGAGATTATATCCTTCGCAGATACTATCAATAACGCAGCAGATGTTGAGAGCGATTTTGATAATATCAATAATCTTTCCAATGTTCTCAGAGATGACGAGGTAGTGCCCTCGCTTGACAGAGAAAAGATACTCAGAAATGCCAAGGACAGCGATGAAGGCTGCTTTATGGTAAAGAATATTATGAAATAAGGCGGTGACACCGATGAGCGAAAGTAAGATCGCAAAGCTTCATCAGGGACTTGCAGATAAGGAATTTTCCTGTAAGGAGCTTACTGAAAAATATATTGATGCAATAGAAAAGGACAATGAAGCACTGAATGCGTATGTGACCGTAACACCGGAAACAGCGCTTGTAGCTGCGGAAAAGGTGGATAAGAAGATCGCAGCCGGTGAGAAGATAGGACTTCTTGAGGGTATACCGATGACTCTCAAGGATAATATCTCAACAGACGGTATCCGCACTACCTGCTGCTCAAAGATACTTGAGGATTATACTCCGATATATGATGCTACTGTATGGGATATCCTCAAAAAGCAGAATGCTGTACTTCTCGGAAAAACAAATATGGACGAATTCGCAATGGGTTCATCCTGCGAAAATTCATATTTCGGGGGAGCAAAAAATCCGCATAATACCGGTCATGTTGCCGGAGGAAGCTCGGGCGGTGTTGCGAGTGCAGTCGGCGGAAATATCGCTGCTTACGGACTCGGATCTGATACAGGCGGATCAATCAGACAGCCTGCAAGCTTCTGCGGCATAGTTGGTATGAAGCCCACATATGGTGCAGTTTCAAGATACGGTCTTATCGCTTACGCTTCAAGTCTTGACCAGATCGGACCTATCACGACCAGCGTTGAGGACTGTGCAATGGTATTCGATGCTATCGCTCAGTATGACAAAATGGATTCTACCTCTCAGGGAAGAAAGGGTGCTGCTGCCTGTAATACACTGAAAAATGATATCAAGGGCATGAAGATAGGCATTGCAAAGGAATACTTTGAGGGCATCCGTGATGATGTGAGAAAGAGTGTTGAACAGGCAATAGATGTATACAGATCACTCGGTGCAGAGATAGTTGAATTTGATCTGCCCTCTCTTAAATACGCTCTTCCTGTTTACTATATAATAGCCTGCGCAGAGGCTTCTTCAAACCTTGGCAGATACGACGGTATCCGTTACGGCTATAAGGCTGAAAACTATAAAGATGTTAACGATATGATAAAAAAGACAAGAAGCACAGGCTTCGGTGCTGAGGTCAAGAAAAGGATTCTTCTCGGAACTTATGTTCTCAGCTCCGGATACTATGATGCATACTACAAAAAGGCACAGAACCTCAGAGGTAAGATCGTTCAGGAATTCAGGAATGTATTCAGCGGATGTGACGTGGTTCTTGCACCGACTGTTCCGATGACAGCCTTTGAAAACGGCCACGCAGTCAGCGACCCCGTTGAGACATATCAGACAGATATCTGTACAGTACCGGTAAATATCTGCGGACTTCCGGCTGTTTCTGTGCCCTGCGGCTTTGACGATAAGGGACTTCCCATCGGTATGCAGCTTATCGGCAACAGCTTTGCTGAGGCAAAGATACTCAATGCGGCATGGCAGTATGAAAATGCAGCAAATCAGTTCAGAGCAGCTGATTTCGGCGTAAAGCTCTGATATAATACAGGAAAGGAAGATAACAGATGAAATATGAACTGGTCGCAGGCTTTGAAACCCATGTGGAGCTTGCAACAAATACAAAAATTTTCTGCTCCTGTACGACAGAGTTCGGCGGAGAGCCAAATACACATTGCTGCCCTATATGCATAGGACTTCCCGGAACACTTCCGAAGCTTAATAAAAAGGTAGTCGAGTATGCAATCAGAGCAGGACTTGCAACAAACTGTGAGATCGCAGAGATATCGAAGATGGACAGAAAGAATTACTGCTATCCTGATCTTCCGAAGGCATATCAGATTTCACAGTATGATAAGCCACTCTGCGAGCATGGTTATATACAGCTTTCAAACGGCAGAAGGATAAGAATCCTGAGAATACATATCGAGGAGGATGCAGGTAAGCTTGTACACCGCAGAGGTGATACGCTTGTCGATTATAACAGAGGCGGAGTTCCGCTTGTTGAGATCGTAACAGAGCCTGATTTCAGAAGCGTTGATGAAGCAAAGGAATATGTGGAGAAGCTTCAGATGATAATGCGTTATATCGGAGTATCTGACTGTAAGATGCAGGAAGGTTCTATGCGCTGTGATGTTAATATTTCCGTTCGTCCCGAGGGCAGCGAAAAGCTCGGCACAAGAACAGAGATCAAAAACATGAACTCCATTACTTTCATAGCTAAGGCGATGGAATATGAATATAACCGTCAGGTCGATCTTATCGAAAGCGGAGAAAAGGTCATTCAGGAAACACTGAGATATGATGACGTCACAAATACAACCTCAAGCATGAGAGGCAAGGAGGACGCAAACGATTACAGATATTTCCGTGACCCTGACCTTGTTACTATAAATGTACCGAGAGAAATGGTAGAGGATATCCGTCAGCAGCTTCCTGAGCTTCCCGAGGATAAGAAGAACCGTTATATTGATGAGCTTGAGCTTCCCGAAGCAGACGCACTTCTCCTGACAAAATACAGAAGGATCGCTGAATATTTTGAAAAGGCTATCGAAGGAACAAAAACTCCGAAAACAGCAGCTAATTTCATAATAGGTCAGATTTTCCGTAGTGTTGAGACAGAAAGTGAAAAGGAACAGTTTGATATAAATGTTTCTGCTGAAAACCTTAATGAACTGATAAAGCTTCTTGACGGCGGAAAGATCAGAATGAATCTTGCAAAGTCCACGCTTGACAAGATGCTTGAAACAGGCAAAAAGGCAAGCGAGCTTATAGATGAAAGCGATATGGGCGGACTTGATGAAAATGCACTGGATGAGCTTTGCAGACAGGCAGTTGACAGTAACCCGAAGGCTGTAAAGGACTATCTTGCAGGCAAGGAAAAGGCTGTCAAGGCTATGGTCGGATTTGTTATGAAAAACAGTCGCGGAAAAGCCGATGCTGCACTCGCAGAGCAGAAGATAATAGGATTGATAAAAAATTCATAAATCAAAGAAAAGCTTGCCGGAAAATACCCCCCGGCAAGCTGTATTTCTTTGCAGAGTACAGGGTAAGTAAATATATAGGTTTTCCGGTATATCATCAGCTTTTTTGCCGGAAAAAAAGTGAAAAAAAGCTTGACAAACAGAGCAGATCTGTGTTAAAATCTAAAATTGTAGGCAAGAAGCCTGCAATAAGTAAATTCGTCGTAATTAACAACAAAATTCCATGTGAATCGTTGAAAATTACAGCGAATTTGTATAAAGTGCTGTTTATTGGGTATAATGGATTATGCCTGTTAAACATAAATTTTTATTATATAAGCAAGGAGGTGCAGGAATGCCAACGTTTAACCAGTTAGTTCGTAAGGGAAGAGAAGTTTCTGAGAAGAAAGCAAAAGCTCCCGCACTGCTCAAGGGCTGGAACTCAAAGAAGAGAAGAGCAATTGACCAGAACTCTCCGCAGAAGAGAGGCGTGTGCACAGCTGTAAAGACTGCTACACCTAAAAAGCCTAACTCAGCTATCAGAAAGATCGCCAGAGTAAGACTTTCAAACGGAATTGAGGTTACATCCTATATTCCCGGTATCGGTCATAACCTTCAGGAGCACAGCGTTGTTCTTATCAGAGGCGGCCGTGTAAAGGATCTCCCTGGTGTACGTTATCACATCATCAGAGGAACACTTGATGCTCAGGGTGTTGCAAAGCGTATGCAGGCAAGATCAAAGTACGGAGCTAAGCGTCCGAAGGCAGGCAAGAAATAATAAAGCTGCATCGGAAATTCTTAAGGATTAATCAGATTTAGCAATACAGAGATGTATTTTGTTTATATATATGAAATGCCTCTGTTGTGCTGACGAAAGCTGATCCTTTCGAGTACCTATGAAATCACCACTATTGTGAAGGAGGGAAGTAAAGTGCCAAGAAGAGGTAATGTTGCAAAACGTGACGTTTTGCCGGATCCTGTCTATAATTCAAAGCTTGTCACTCGTCTTATCAATAATATCATGTATGACGGCAAAAAGGGTGTAGCCCAGAAGATCGTATACGGAGCTTTTGATATCATCAGCGAGAAAACAGGCAAAGAGCCGCTCGAGGTTTTCGAGGAGGCTATGGAGAGAGTAATGCCTACTCTTGAGGTAAAGGCTCGCCGTGTGGGCGGTGCTACATACCAGGTACCTATGGAGGTACGTCCTGAGAGAAGACAGACACTCGGACTGCGTTGGATCTCAAGATACTCCAGAGAGAGATCTGAGAAGACAATGAAAGAGAGACTTGCAGGAGAGATCCTTGATGCTGTGAACGGCGTAGGCGGAGCTGCCAAGAAGTGTGACGAAACACACAGAATGGCAGAGGCTAACAAGGCATTCGCACACTACAGATGGTAATTGCTGTCTAAGTGCTGCGTAAGGCGATATGAAGGCTAAACGATGGCACATAGTGCCGCAGCATTGATATATTAAGGAGGATACATATGGCAAGAGAAGTTTCTCTCGAACAAACCAGAAATATCGGTATCATGGCTCATATCGATGCCGGTAAAACAACTACAACAGAGCGTATCCTTTTCTACACAGGTATCAATCATAAGATCGGTGAAACACATGACGGTGCTTCAACGATGGACTGGATGGTACAGGAGCAGGAAAGAGGTATTACAATTACATCTGCTGCTACAACTTGTTATTGGCACGGCAGTAAAAATGACAAGCCGAAGCACAGAATCAATATCATCGACACCCCCGGTCACGTTGACTTTACAGTAGAAGTTGAGCGTTCACTCCGTGTACTTGACGGTTCTGTAACAGTTCTTTGTGCAAAGGGCGGCGTTGAGCCTCAGTCAGAAACAGTATGGCGTCAGGCTGATAAGTACAGAGTTCCGCGTATGGCTTATGTCAATAAGATGGATATTATGGGTGCTGACTTCTACCGTGTTGTTTCCATGATGAGAGACAGACTTAAATGTAACGCTGTTCCGATCCAGCTTCCGATCGGTTCAGAGGATACCTTCAAGGGTATCGTTGACCTCATTGAAATGAACGCAGACATCTATTATGATGATCTCGGTAAGGATATGAGAGTTGAAGAGATCCCTGAGGACATGAAGGAGCTTGCAGAGAAGTATCATTCAGAGCTTATCGAGCACGTTGTTGAGCAGGATGAGGAGCTCATGGAGAAATATCTCGAGGAAGGCGAGGAGCCGTCAATCGAGGACATTAAGAGAGTAATCCGTAAATCCACAATCGACAATACAATGGTTCCTGTAACCTGCGGTACATCCTACCGTAACAAGGGTGTTCAGAAGCTCCTTGATGCTATCGTTGACTATATGCCCGCTCCGACAGATGTTCCTGCAATCAAGGGCATCAATCCGGACACAGAAGAGGAGATTGAGATCGAATCAAGCGATGATCTTCCCTTCGCAGCACTCGCATTCAAGATCGCAACAGACCCGTTTGTAGGTAAGCTGTGCTTCTTCCGTGTATATGCAGGTAAGCTTAACGCTGGTTCAACTGTATATAACAGTACAAAGGATAATTCCGAGAGAATCGGACGTATTCTTCAGATGCACTCTAACCACAGAAAGGATATCGAAACTGTATATGCAGGCGATATCGCTGCTGCTGTTGGTCTTAAAAATACAACTACAGGTGATACACTCTGCGATGAGAGTAAGCCTGTAATTCTTGAATCAATGGAATTCCCGGAGCCTGTTATCCGTGTTGCTATCGAGCCTAAGACAAAAGCAGGTCAGGAGAAGATGGGTATCGCTCTTGCAAAGCTTGCGGAAGAAGACCCGACCTTCAAGGCATACACTGATGAAGAAACAGGTCAGACGATCATCGCCGGCATGGGTGAGCTTCACCTGGAGATCATCGTTGACAGACTTCTCCGTGAATTCAAGGTTGAAGCACATATTGGTAAGCCGCAGGTTGCTTATAAGGAGACAATCCGCAAGAACGCAGAGGTTGATGAGAAGTACGCTCGTCAGTCAGGTGGTAAGGGTCAGTATGGTCATGTAAAGATCAGAATGGAGCCGAACCCGGGCAAGGGCTACGAATTCGTAAACGCTGTTGTCGGCGGTGCAATCCCGAAGGAGTATATCCCGGCAGTAGACGCAGGTATCCAGGGCGCAATGCTCAGCGGTGTACTTGCTAACTACAATGTTGTTGACGTAAAGGTAACACTTTTCGACGGTTCATACCATGAGGTCGACTCTTCAGAAATGGCGTTCAAGATCGCTGGTTCAATGGCGTTCAAGAGCGGTATGAAGAAGGCTGATCCGGTAATTCTTGAGCCTATCATGAAGGTTACAGTAACCGTTCCCGAGGAGTACATGGGCGATGTTATCGGCGACCTTAACTCACGCCGTGGTATGATCCAGGGTATGGAGGCAGTTGCAGGCGCTCAGAGAATCGTAGCAATGGTTCCGCTTTCAGAAATGTTCGGTTATGCAACAGATATGCGTTCAAAGACACAGGGCAGAGGTCAGTATGTAATGGAGCCTAACAACTATGCTGAGGTTCCGAAGAATATTGCTGACGGTATAATTTCCGCTCGTGTAAAGAAGGAAGATTAATAAGTGCACTGATGTGTGATTATTAATTTTCTATAAATTTCCTCAAAAACACTTGCATTTTGGTCTTATTATTGTTAAAATAAGACCAAGGTGCAATGCTTTAAAAATAATTATATTAGGAGGTACATTCCAATGGCTAAGGAAAAATTTGAAAGAAATAAGCCGCACGTTAACATTGGTACAATCGGCCACGTTGACCACGGTAAAACTACACTTACAGCTGCTATCACAAAGGTTCTCAACCTCGAGGGCGACGCTGATTTCGTTGATTACGCTAACATCGATAAGGCTCCCGAAGAGAGAGAGCGTGGTATCACAATCAACACAGCTCACGTTGAGTATGAAACAGCTAAGCGTCACTATGCACACGTTGACTGCCCCGGTCATGCTGACTATGTAAAGAACATGATCACAGGTGCAGCTCAGATGGACGGTGCTATCCTCGTTGTATCTGCTGCTGATGGTCCTATGCCTCAGACAAGAGAGCACATCCTTCTTTCTCGTCAGGTTGGCGTTCCTTACATCGTTGTATTCATGAACAAGACTGACCAGGTTGACGATGAAGAGCTTCTCGATCTCGTAGAGATGGAGATCCGTGAGCTTCTTAACGAGTATGAGTTCCCGGGCGATGATATTCCGATCATTCGTGGTTCAGCTTTCAAGGCTCTTGACAGCGCAAGCAAGGATCCTCAGGCTCCTGAGTACGCTTGCATCCATGAGCTTATGGCTGCAGTTGACGAGTACATTCCTACTCCTGAAAGAACAACAGATCTTCCTTTCCTTATGCCTGTTGAGGACGTATTCACAATCTCTGGTCGTGGTACAGTTGCTACAGGTAGAGTTGAGAGAGGTCAGATCAAGACTTCTGAGGAAGTTGAGATCGTTGGTCTCCAGGAAGAGAAGAAGAAGTCAGTTGTTACAGGTCTTGAGATGTTCAGAAAGACTCTTGACTTTGCAGAGGCTGGTGACAACGTAGGTGTTCTTCTTCGTGGTATCACAAAGACAGAGATCGAGCGTGGACAGGTTATTGCAAAGCCGGGTTCAGTTCATCCCCACACTAAGTTCCAGGGTCACGTATATGTACTGACAAAGGACGAGGGTGGTCGTTCAACACCTTTCTTCAGCAACTATCGTCCGCAGTTCTACTTCAGAACAACAGACGTTACAGGCGTTATCACACTTCCCGAGGGAACAGACATGTGTATGCCTGGCGATAACGTAGATATGGACGTTGAGCTTATCAAGCCCGTAGCTATGGAAGAGGGACTTCGTTTCGCTATCCGTGAGGGTGGTCATACAGTAGGTTCAGGCGTTGTTTCCAAGATCTACGAATAATTTTAAGCGGAATATTTCTTTCGCAATAAATTAATAAATTACTCTGCATTGACTATGGTTGATGCAGAGTTTTTTGTTGAAATAACATAACTTATCAGTTATAATTTATAATAACCTTATATTGTTTAAATTATTACAGAGTAATCAGAGTATATGATTAAACATAAAAATAGTAGGTATTGTAATATAGAGATCAAAAAAGATAATTTTGATAAATTTATGAATGGGGAAGATTTGTTCAGTAATGATAATTCAGTTGACGATTTTGATCGGAGCGGGAATTATTCTGAAGGCTTTTCATATGATACATGGACTGCTGAGATCAATCAGGACCGTGCATTATGGCTCGGAATAAGAAGCAAAACAAAAAAATGGGGATCACCTGAAAATATATGTTGAACCATCAAACCCTACAGATGTTAGGCTTACAACATATCCGAAAGCAAAACCTCAGACATTTATGATGATCATTATGTTCATTTATTTTATTGTGATAATATTAAGTTTTTGTTGATCTGATAAGAAGGAAAAGGAATACTCCTGAAAAATAGATATCAGATCAAGAAACTGAAAAATTACTTATGTCCAGAGACAGATCCTACTGGAAATGGAGATAGTGCATTGATCGAGGAAGTCTGTTTCATTGCTTTTATTAATATAGGCTTTATCTTATACTGATAACGGTTAATTGTATAATAGTTTTGGTACTATTAAAGAAGAAATGGTTTTAGCAATTCAGGCTGAAAAAATCCGGCGGTGTCCGAGTAAAACTCTTTCAGACTGATAAGACGTGAATCAAGGGTCCAGTGGTATGGTTCGTGTAAAATATTTCTGGGAGTTTTGAGGAAACTATAATCAGCCGATATAAAAGTTTTTGTCAGAAGAAATACTGAGCCGCGACTTCGACAGTATTGGATAGTGGGCAAGAGCGGAGCGTATGCGAAGCGACCCCGCAATTTTGACAGCGGAGGCACTCCGCCGCTGGCGGGTTGCGAAAAGAAAGAAAATATGTTATATTATAATAAAGTCTGTTGTGTAACAGAAAAAAAGCTTCGGAGGTATAACGAAATGGAAAATTATAAAAAGGAATTTATTGAATTCATGGTTGATTGTCAGGTGCTTAAATTCGGAGATTTTGTTACGAAAAGCGGAAGAAAAACTCCGTTTTTTGTAAACACAGGTTTCTATCGCACAGGTGCTCAGCTCAGACGTCTCGGCGGTTATTATGCAGAGGCTATCAAAGAAAAATTCGGTCTTGATTTTGATGTACTTTTCGGACCTGCGTACAAAGGAATTCCGCTCAGTGTTGCTGCAACGATTGCAATCAGCGAGAAATATGACACAGATATCCGTTATTGCTCAAACCGTAAGGAAGTAAAGGATCACGGTGATAAGGGTATTCTTCTTGGCAGCCCGATAAATGACGGCGACAAGGTCGTAATTATAGAGGATGTTACAACTGCAGGTACATCAATTGAGGAAACTCTCCCGATTATCAAGGCTCAGGGGGATGTAACTCCAATGGGACTTGTTGTCTCCGTTGACAGAATGGAAAGAGGTCAGGGAAAAAAGAGCGCCCTGAAGGAGATCGAGGAAAAATACGGTCTCAAAACCACGGCAATTGTAACAATGGCTGAGATTATAGAGCATCTTTATAACAGAGAATATAAAGGTAAGGTCATTATTGACGATCAGCTCAAGGCTGCTATAGATGCATATTATGAGCAGTATGGTGCAGAAGAATAATAATTGACTCTCTTGTTTAGCTTATTAATAATACCCGGAAACAGTAGTTCCAATACTGTTTCCGGGTATTATTTTATTCATTATCTGAGGAAAGCGGTTTTTTACGAGGAATAAGATCAGGAAGCTGTGCGGCAATTACAGAAGCAAATACAAGTGCACAGCCAATGATCTCTCGGATACTTAGTCCTTCACCGAGAATTATCCAGCCGAATACAGCTGCAAAAACAGATTCAAGACTCATAATGACTGAGGCAACGGCAGGCTCGGCATTTTTTTGTCCGAGAATCTGAAGCGTATAACCGATACCGCTTGAAACAATGCCTGCATAAACAACAGGCAGCCAAGCCTGTAATAAAGCTCCTGAGTCGGGCTTTTCAAAAATCAGCATACCGGCACTGCAGATCATACCGCAGACGACAAACTGTACACACGAAAGAGACAGACCGTCAAGATCAGTAAACCTGTCCACAACAAGAATATAGCTTGTAAAGCCTACTGCACATCCAAGCTCAAGTATATCTCCGAGATAGATACCTTCAAAGCCGCCGGACATACATAACAGATACATACCGAAAATGCAGCCGATCACTGCGAGAATTACAGGAAGCCTGAATTTCTTCCCGGACACTCTCTCAGCAACTGGTATCATAATAACGTAGGTTGCCGTAAGAAATCCTGCTCTGCCGGAGGAGGCGGCGTCCGGGGGATAGGCAGCGATACCTGCCTGCTGAAGATACATTCCTGAAAAAAGGGTGATTCCACAGAGAACACCGCCGAGAAGAAGTCTTTTCCTGCTCAGAACAGGAGATCGTTTTTTTGTGATACGTAATGCACTGTTTCTTATAAGAAGCACTGCAAAAAGAAATGCAGCTGCAAGCAGACAACGGGTAAAATTAAATGTAAGAGGTCCTATACTTTCAGCAGCAGTTGACTGTGCGACAAACGCCAGCCCCCATAACAGCGTAGTAAGCAGCAGCAGTAATGAACCTTGTAGTTTTTTCATTTTATCATCCTTAATATTATTATTTATGTAATTAATTGATCCGCACGAACCGGAACGGACTTCGTATTCTTAAGCTCAGCTTTGCTGTACAATTAATGACAGAGCGGTTATTTAAGCTTCTCCAGTTCAGTCCAGTCGAGAGGTGCTTCACCATAATAACCACTTACTCCGACAGTGATATCCGGCTGACTGTCTGATTGAAACACTCTGTCATAGTTTATGGAATGCTCAACGGTCGAACCGTCGGTTGTACCGAAGGTGTTGACACCCATCATTGATTCATGCTGAAGTCTTGAGCGATGTTCAAAATCAGCATTTGCTGATTCACGCATTTCCGCACTGATACGATCTCTTGTTTCATTAAGTGACTGTATGGTATCACGCTGTCTGTCCCAGCTTCTCTGATTATCCTTTGCCATCTGCTGAACAGCATTAAAGGCAATGTTTTCTTCCTCCATCTTCTGAGCAAGAAATCTTTTCTGTATCTGCTCTATCTTTTCAGTAACATTCCTGTGAAGCTTTATAGAATAAACAAATTCAAAGAAATCTGATATTTCCTTTTCAGTCGGCTTTTTATCGGTTAAAAAGCCTGCAAAAGAAGTTATATTCCATGCAAGGTAAGCATTATCAAGTCCGTCTGTTCGGTGCATTCCAAAGGGAGTCTTGGGATTTGTGTCAACAGGCAGGAAAGCGTTATTTATCTGATTCTGATAAGGGTTAGTCGGCGGGTTAAAGCCCATCATCTGTACTCTTTGCTGTGAAGCGATACTTCTTTGAAGGAGCTGCCTTGACATCGGGCTGTAGCTTCCATATTCAATTCCATGAATAACTGCATTGAGCAGGAGATACCTTGTTTTACCGTTTGTCTTAGTGCAATAAAGCTTTGCTCCGCCTCCGCCGTAAACAGATTGTATCACGGTCTGATTCAGATCACCACGGCATTGAGCCTCAACATTTTCTATATCCTTATCAATCTCAGCACGAAGTATTTGCTGATCCTTTTCGGGAAGCTGGAACTTTTTTATCAGCTGAATATTATTTGTTCCGAGAAGACTGACGGCATTGCTGTCGAGATATTCCTGAAGATCAAGAAAACGGTTTTCTTCAGTTATTGCAGCTTTCGGATAATAGAAGCATTTCAGCGGTCGGCAGAACAATCTTCTGCCGGAAGGCCCGGAAGCAGCAGCCCAGATAAGCAGTGGAGAATCTGCATTTTCCATATAAGGCTCAATTCTTCCTGTCGGAGAATAATTACCCGGGATCCTTCCAAGAGCACAGGGCTGACCGTCAGCAGTAACAAAGGTGACATTTTTCATATTCACATTTTCATCTGTATAATCAGAATTGACACTGTTATTGATCCTTTCATAGGAAACAGCACAGGCGCAGAACGGACAGAAACCGGGTCTTTCTGAGTCATCAGCTTCAAGAATAATTCTTTTCTTACATTTGCTGCAGATAATATTATATTTAGTCATAGTGAAACCTCCTTTATATTTATTCTATCTGATACCATTCTACCACAAATACTTCTTCTGTTCAATTAAAGACTTTTTCTTTTATGCTTCGTATGACACAGATACCTGAGTCTGACCGCATGAAACAGGACTAATAGTGTAAAGTTATTGGTTCACCGTAAATTCAAAAAATGATCTGCTGAAAAGTAAATATACATTTATTGATGACGAATCTTATATTTACCGCTGGCGTTTTATATTTCTTTTATGTGATTATAATGCTGGAGTTATATGGTAAAATCCTGATTATAATATAAGAACATGGTATATCAGAACCAAGGTACGAACAGAACAGAGGGGGAAACTATGGATAATAAGCAAAGACGTGACAGCAGAATGTTATACAGAACAGATGATGAGCTTATGGCTCAGCAGGCAAGAGCAAGAAAGCTTACACAAAAGCTGAATACTATGGACAGATCTGATTTTGAGGGGATAATGAAGGTTGTAAGCGAACTGCTATGCACAGATGGACCGGCATTCGTTAATCCGCCGTTTTATTGCGATTACGGATTCAATATCGAGGTAGGGAAGCATTTTTTCTGCAATTATAACTGTACGATACTTGACGTAGGAAAGGTAAAGATAGGGGATAACTGTCTTTTTGCACCGAATGTTTCTATCTATACAGCCGGTCATCCTGTACATCCTGCAATGAGAAATACATATTATGAATACGGTATTGATGTAACTATCGGGAATAATGTCTGGCTCGGAGGAAATGTAGTAGTATGTCCGGGAGTAACGATTGGTGATAATGTTGTGGTAGGTGCAGGTTCTGTTGTTACAAAGGATATACCCTCGTGGACGGTTGCTGCCGGAAACCCGTGTAGGGTGATAAGGAAGATAACGCAGAAGGATATGGAATTTTATTTCAAGGATATGAGACCTGATGATGAAGCAGCAGAAGAGATAAAAAGAATGATCGAAGAAAAAAATGATCCTGATACTTTCCCGGAATCTCCTTATAAATCATTCAGATAGCTGATTGTTAAAGTCAAAAAATCTTCTGTTTATGCTGATAAACAGCTTTGTATTTTACAATTTTTTCTCCGCCGCCATCCGTTATTTTCTCCGCCGACGGTGCAGAAAATAACTACTTATATCTTAGGGGGCGGTTTTTTTGCCGCCTGCGGCGGCAAAAAAACACTCGCCAATTTACAATCGGCTAAATAACTCAGATATTCTCTGAGCTGAAATGATTTGTAACATACCTTATGGAACAGTAACAGTCCTGACGGTTTTCATTATGTTTTAAAAAGCATGATTGTGCATTATTATTTTTCAGAAATAATTAAAAAAATTCAAAAAAAGACTTGACAATGTATCAATAATATGGTATTATAATGAAGTCGTCAGGACAGATTAAAAAAATACGGAGAGGTATCGAAGTGGTCATAACGAGGCGGTCTTGAAAACCGTTTGTCCGCAAGGACACATGGGTTCGAATCCCATCCTCTCCGCCATAAATTATCCCCCGATACAGAAATGTGTCGGGGAAATAATTCGCTTCTGGAGGATTACCCAAGTGGTGAAGGGGATCCCCTGCTAAGGGATTAGGTCGGGAAACCGGCGCGAGGGTTCGAATCCCTTGTCCTCCGCTCAAGTGAAAGCCGTATGAATTCTGAAAGATGGTATTCGTACGGTTTTTTATTTTTTATATCAGGTTATAAGGCAGTTTTATGAGCTGGGTGAACAACTTAAAAACCTGAAATGCATAAAACAACGCATTATCTCTGGGTTTTTCAGAACAATCAATAATGAGTTTCACGGATTCAGGTATAATTTAATAGCTTCAATTCAAAAATAATTCAAAACTCCCTTCACAAAGACGTGAGGGGAGTTTTTGGTTGAAATGAATATAGCATCAGGATCATCTGATTAACCTGATAAGCTTTCTGATGAATATAAATATAATAAATGCTCCGAAGATAAGTAAAAGTAAGCCTAATGGGAGAGAGTAAACACCAAAGTTTTCTTTGCCGCTTGTCAGTAACAAAACACCAAGGATGATTGAAGCGATGCATATAGCAGCACTGAACAAAAATAATATCACATTAAGAATTATTCGCAAAGGATGCGGAACCGATTTGTTTTGAGCACCTTCAGCTGCAGCACTGAAAAATATTTCACCTATAATTTCAAGAATAATTTCTATAATGCTATCCATAATTGTATTCTCCTGTCAGAAATTTTAATTTCAGATATCAATATCCAGAGGTTTGTCAAGTTTTTCGGAAACATATTTGCCGTTTTTTCTATGTTGACGGACACATTCTGTCAGCAGATATTCTATCTGACCGTTCAGGCTGCGGAAATCATCCTCTGCCCAGGAGCATAATGCATCATATAATTCTTTTTTTAGTCGGAGTGGTACTTGTTTTTTTTCGCTCATGTTGTGCTCCTTTTAATCTGAATGGTTTTAATCGTCTGAAATATGTTCTGATATATCACTGTTTTCTGTTCGCTTATAAACAAGCCTGATGCTCAGTATAAGCAGAGTGAAGGACATTACGGCAAGTATTATCTCAACCCCCCACAGCGGCATACCATATGATGATAAGACTAAGCTGAAATCGATCAGCGCATGAATTAAAACTGCAAGAGGATAAAGCCAGAATCTGCTTTTCTCCCGTGCTGCCTTGAATACAAGTACAGACAATGAAATATGAATAGCTATTGCGCTTATCCTTTCGATTATTGATAATAAAGCATATTCTGTTGTCATTGAAGCATACTGAGATATCTGCTGTATAGCGGCAGCCTCAGATTCTTGTGAAAGTCCTTGCGTAAGCTGGGCTGTGTCACCGCTGTTTATCATTATTCCTAATGGAATAAAGGAAAGAACTGAAACAGCTATATAGATGCTTTCAAAACCGCCGTGACCGATTCCGTAGGCAAGAGAGTTGATTTTTCCGTCATATTTTTTCAGTGCTGTTTTAAAAGCCAGGAATCTTCCTGTTTCCTCAAATATACCTGCCAGAAGTCCTGCAATCATATAATATAGCAAGGGGCTTGAATTGATGGCCTCAGAAACCGGACTATCAAACTGATAAAGCAAATAGGCTAAGGGGCTTTTTAGTACAATCGCAAACAGAAAAAAGGTCACAGCTCCCGCAATAACTGGTGCGATCGGTGCTTTTGTTTTTATTTTGAATATAATCAGCAGCACCGCTGGTATTAATATCATAAAAGCACCGCATAAGCCTATATTGAAAAACGCAGAATCACTGAAATGAAGGTTTTCCATATCCATACCTCCTTAACATAGCCTGAATTTTATGATGACGCAGTACATTCCTCTTCATCATTTGCCTTTATAATATTTTAATATAAAGATCCGGAATTTACAATAGGCTGTGCATCATGATTTCCGCAAAGAACAACAAGAAGATTAGAAACCATAGCAGCTTTTCTTTCATCATCGAGATCGACTATTTCTTTTTCGCTAAGACTGTCAAGAGCCATCTGAACCATTCCGACAGCACCGTCAACAATGAGCTTTCGTGCGTCAACAATAGCTGAAGCCTGCTGTCTTTGAAGCATTGCAGCTGCGATCTCCGGCGCATAGGCGAGATAGGTTATCCTTGCTTCGGCAATTTCCAGACCTGCCTGAGCAACTCTTTTTTGTATTTCGTCTTTAATTCTTCCGGCGACTACCTCGCTTGATCCTCTCAGACTTCCTTCGTCAGCAACACCATCGCCGGTTGTGTCAACATTCTGAGCTACGTCATACGGATAATTACGAACTATTTCGCGAAGCGCAGCATCACACTGCAAAGAGAGAAATTCCATATAATTGTCAACGTCAAAGACTGCTTTTGCAGTGTCAACGACCTTCCAGATAACAGCGATCCCGATCTCGACAGGATTACCAAGGCAGTCATTGATTTTCTGCTTATTGTTATTAAGAGTCATCATCTTGAGAGATATTTTTTTATTGGTAACAGCCTCCTTATTATTTTCCCTTGCAGGCTTATTTCCGCTGATATCATCACTCTGACGAAGCTTTGTTGAGGCTGCCGGATTGAATGCCGTACAGAACGGATTAACAAAATAAAAGCCGGCTTCCTTCAACGTACCTTTGTATTTGCCGAAGAGCGTCAGTACCAGAGCTTCATTAGGATTAAGCATTTTAAACCCGGAGCAGAGAATACAATTGAAAATAAATAAAGTAATACATACGATAAATAAAACGATATAAACCGGGTTTGCATCAAGACCGTTATCCTCAGCATATGAAAATTCAGAAATGCTTGCGATTAGTCCTGCGACTGTACCTGCAAAAACTATCAGTACCACAAAAAGCATAGGCAGACCAATTTTTCTTTTAGTATAGATTTTTTCTTTCATAAAGATTACCTCCTCTGATATTATGGATCCTGTGTAAAACTATGTTAAGGATGCCACATATTGTTTCTATATCTGAATGATATCATATTAATATCATTATGTCAATATCCGAATCAAAAAACCAGGAAAATTTTATTCTAAGCCATCTTGCTTACATAGATATAAATAAAATTACCCCGACTGAAAATGCTCAGCCGGGGTTCGTGTTTATATTGAATTTTTAATCCTCAAGATGACATTCAATAGGCTCCGGTATCTCACCAACGATATCCTTCGGATCGATACCCTGTTTTTCGTAATAGTCAGAAACGGCAGCTTTGATAGCCTGCTCTGCAAGAACAGAGCAATGTACCTTTACCGGCGGAAGACCGTCAAGTGCCTCCATAACAGCCTTGTTTGTCAGCTGCAAAGCTTCTTTGATCGAATGACCCTTGACAAGCTCAGTTGCCATTGAGCTTGTAGCAATAGCTGCACCGCAGCCGAAGGTCTTGAAGCTTACGTCAGTAATTATATCATCTCTGACTTTAATGTACATTTTCATAATATCTCCGCATTTGGAGTTTCCTACTTCACCGATACCGTCGGCATCTTCCATTTCACCGACATTTCTTGGATTTGCAAAATGATCCATTACCTTTTCGCTGTATGCCATATCTATCAACCTTTCTGTTTTAATTGTTATCAGCCGTTAACGATTTTTTCCCAGAGCGGTGACATATCCCTGAGTCGTTTAATGATAGGGGGAAGGACCGAGATAATATGGTCTATATCCTCCTCTGTTGTTTCTGTGCTGAAAGTAAGCCTTACCGAGCCGTGAGCGATCTCATGCGGCAGTCCGATGGCAAGCAGAACATGACTCGGATCAAGAGAGCCTGATGTGCAGGCAGATCCTGATGAAGCGGCGACTCCCTGAAGATCAAGGCATAAAAGCATTGCTTCACCTTCAACGCCCTCAAAGCACATATTTACATTGCCGGGAAGTCTGTGAATTCTGTCGCCGTTTATTCTTGACCGTTCGATCTTCAGAAGTGAATCAATAAGCTTGTCACGCAGACGTTCAAGTCTTGCATTTCTTTCCTGCATGACCTCACAGGATTCCTTCAGAGCTTCTGCAGCTCCGGCAATACCGGCGATATTTTCTGTTCCAGCCCTGTATCCTCTTTCCTGTGCACCGCCGTGAATAAGGTTAGGCAGTCTGATGCCTTTTTTGATGTAAATAGCTCCGACGCCCTTCGGTCCGTGAAATTTATGAGCTGAAAGAGAAAGCATATCTACACCGAGATCCTCAATATTAACCGGAATAGTACCGACAGCCTGTACAGCGTCAGTATGGAACAGAACTCCATGTTTTTTTGCGATTGAAGCAAGCTCCTTGATCGGCTGTATAGTTCCGATCTCATTATTTGCGAACATTATAGTAGCAAGTCCGGTATCCTCACGTATAGCTGCCTCGAATTCCTCAGGACGTACAATTCCGTTTTCGTGAACATCAAGCAGTGTAACCTCAAATCCGTGCTTTTCAAGGTATTCAAGCGTATGAAGAACAGCATGATGCTCAAATCTGGTAGAAATAATATGCTTTTTACCCTTTTTAAGCATAAGCTCTGCCGCACCCTTGATAGCAAAGTTGTCAGCCTCACTTCCGCCTGAGAGAAAATAAATTTCATTCGGATTTTTCACACCCAGACATTGTGCAAAGGTTTCTCTTGCCTTATCAATTATTTTTCTAGAAGCAGCTCCCTCAGTATAAATGCTTGATGCATTGCCGAAAATAGTTGTAAGACAAGGCATCATTGCCTGAAGAGCTCTTTCACTGAGCTTTGTTGTTGCTGCATTATCCGCATAGACTCTATGATCCAATATTATCACCCTTTATAAGAAATATACGAAATATCATACTAAAATAGTAGGAATTACTCGCTTTAAAAAGTATACACCAAAGACAATAAAAATACAAGTGCTTTTTCAAAATTCATAGTGATTTAATAGGAAATAAATCTATTATCATAAAATATGCACAAGTATCAGCAGAAATACTTGTGCATATTTTTGTAATAATATCAATATTGCTAATACATCGCTTTTTAAATTAAAGCAGAGGAGACAGAACCGGTTTGCTATTATCTTCACATCAGATTTAATCATAGGATAAGACTGTATTTCAGGCTGTTTTTATATCAAAGAAATTTCTCTGCCTGACTCACAGCGAGTCTGTCACAGCGTTCATTTTCTGGATGACCGTTGTGTCCGCGCACCCATATTATCTTTACATTATGCTTTTCAAGAAGAGAAAGCAGCTCATCCCACAGCTCAATATTTTTTGCTTTTGATTTATCTGATTTTATCCAGTTGCTTTTTTTCCATTTTGCAGCCCAGCCCTTGTTTATACCATTGCATACATATTGTGAATCACTTGTCAGGGTGACATTGCACGGCTCTTTAAGAGCCTTCAGTCCTTCGATTACAGCCATAAGCTCCATTCTGTTATTTGTAGTTGAAGCTTCGCCGCCGGAGAGCTCTTTTTCGTGTCCGCCATATCGAAGTATAGTTCCCCAGCCTCCCGGACCGGGATTGCCCTTGCAGGCACCGTCTGTATATATTTCTACATTTTTCAATACTATCACTCCCGAAATTCTGCAAATTGTTTTATCCATATATACATATGTTAATTATATATAAATCAAACGGAGAATTCAATAAATAGTTATAAAAAATTTCACTTTTGAGAATTTATGATCTTTATTTGCTAAAAATACTATTGACAGATTTGCTCAGTAAGAGTAAAATAACTATATAGTTGTGTTCGGATTATTACATTGGCTGTTATTGATCCTGGCTTTACGGCATTTCTGTGAGTTCGGAAAGTTAATGGAATTGCTGTATGAGCTGTGACCCTCAGGGTAATTATATTTTAATGAGCATAGTCCCGGGAGATCGGAATTCCGGAACAGCGGCTCTGATATTCTGCTTATGTAAAAGATAAGATATTATAATTTATTAAGCCTGTTTTTTCTTTTCAGAAAGCTGATGCATTTTGATGCAAAGCTGTTGCAGGCTTTAAAAACAAGTATTGCTGAATAAAAATGCCGGGATCAACCTTTGTATACATAGTGTGTAACCTATAATTGTCCGGAACTATCGTGAAGTACAGGCAGAGCCGGATGCAAAACTTTATTTTTTAATGTAAAGCTTTGTGTTCTTTTCTGTCAGCAATTTTATTATTAATGGAGGTAATTAAGTGATCTCAGAGTATAACAGAAGAAATGCAGCTAAGGACGGAAAAAATAAAAGGCTGCAGAGAACAAGGTACGGCAAGCCATCACAGATAAAAAGAACAAGACCCCGTCAGGTAGAAAATTCAAAGCTTTTTGACCGTATCATGAAGCCGCAGAAAATATCTGATCAGAGACTTGGCGGAGATACTGTAACAGTTACTGACGCTCTTACAGTCAGCACAGGCAGAGTAATGGAAGAGAGAAAGGCATCTCAGAATTATAAAAGGAGAACAGAGTACAGACCTGTTCAGCAGCAAAAAAACAATAAAAAGGAGCCGAGTGTGAAGATAACCTTCCTCGGTGGTCTTAATGAAATAGGAAAAAATATCACCTTGTTTGAATGTGATGATGATATGTTCCTTCTTGATTGTGGAATGGCATTCCCTGACGGGGATATGCTTGGCGTTGACCTTGTAATCCCTGATTTCACATATCTTGAGAGGAATAAAGATAAAATAAAGGGTATTGTACTGACTCACGGTCATGAGGATCATATCGGAGCAGTACCGTATCTTCTTAAAAAAATGAATCTTCCCGTATACGGCACTGCACTGACCTTAGGTCTTGTGAGCAGCAAGCTCAAGGAGCATGGACTGCAGAGCAAAGCTAAGCTGAATGTTGTAAAGGCAGGTCAGAGAATAAAGCTTGGCAGGATAGGTATTGAATTCATTCATGTAAATCATTCCATTCCTGATGCAGTCGGAGTTGCGATCCATACAAGCGCAGGAACTATCGTTCATACCGGAGATTTCAAAATAGACTGTACTCCTACAACAGGTGAAATGATTGACCTTTCACGCTTTGCTGAGCTTGGCAAGCAGGGTGTACTTGCACTTATGGCTGATTCAACAAACGCTGAAAGACCTGGTTATACAATGACAGAACAGAATATCGGACATACCTTTGATATGCTTTTCAAGGAAGCCGAGGACAGCAGGATCATTATTGCAACCTTTGCCTCAAATCTCGGAAGGATACGTCAGATACTCACATGTGCTGAAAAATACGGACGAAAGGTTGCTTTTTCCGGACGCAGTATGATAAACAATATGACTATAGCTTCTGAGCTTGGATATATAGATGTTCCGGACGGACTTATCATTGATATTGATATGCTCGGTCAGTATACAAAGGATCAGATCGTTCTTATCACCACCGGAAGTCAGGGCGAGCCTATGTCAGCTCTGTCAAGGATGGCATATTCCGACCACAGAAAGGTCGCTGTCGGTCCTGACGATTATATCATAATATCAGCTAACCCGATACCGGGAAATGAAAAAATGGTAAGCACCGTTGTAAACGAGCTTATGAAGCACGGCTGCAAGATAGCTTCTGAATCAATGTATGAGGTTCATGTATCAGGCCATGCCTGCAGGGAAGAGCTGAAGATAATTCAGGGTCTTACAAAGCCTAAGTATTTTATTCCTGTCCACGGCGAACAGAAGCATCTTGTAAAGCATTCTGAGCTTGCTATGGGAATGGGAATGCCGAGGGAGAATATCTTTATCGGCGATATAGGAAATGTTGTTGAGCTGAGCAAAAGCTCAATGAAGCAGCTTCCAAGCGTACCGGCAGGCAAGGTGCTTGTTGACGGTCTCGGAGTTGGTGATGTAGGAAGTATTGTTCTTCGTGACAGAAAGCATCTCGGACAGGATGGACTTATTGTTGTAGTTGTAACTCTTGACAGTGCAACAGGGCAGGTCTGTGCAGGTCCTGATATAGTATCAAGAGGCTTTGTCTATGTAAGAGAAAGCGAACCTCTTATGGAGGCAGCGAGAGATTCTGTTCTTCGTGCCCTTGACAGCTGTGACAGACAGGGCATACATGAATGGAGCGTAATAAAGAGTACAATCAAGGACGAGCTTTCAAAGGAGCTTTATGATAAGACCAGAAGAAGTCCTATGATCCTTCCGATAATAATGGAGGTATAAATGACGCTGTGGTATAACAGCGCAGAAGTTGGTGTTGAGGTATGGGTAAAAGAAAAAACAGCATATTTATAACACCCTTGTTCGTTATTCTGACTGTGGCTATGTTTATAATGGCACTGGTGTCATACTGGTGGGATCATTATATTTTTGTCGCTGAGCTGATTTTTGCAATTGCAGCTCTTGCAGCTGTTTTTGTAAGCATGATGAATTATAAGAAATATCTCACGAAGATCGTTTCTGATGCAGCAAACTCTGCTGAGGATGTAGATATCGAGCGTATCAACAGTATAGCAATGCCCGTTGCTGTTCTTGGGGAGAACAACGAAATAGTGATGGTCAATGATATCTTCAAAAAGAATCTTATCAGTGACGAAGATCCGACAGGTGATTTTATTGAAAAATTCCTGTCTGACAGCAATCCGGATTCACTCTTTAATGAAAACGGTACAGATACCTTTATCAACGGAAAATGGTATATAGCATTTGCTGTAAGATCAGGTGAGAGTCTTGTTGTATATTTCGTTGATGATGATACCTATAAGGTTAATTCAGATGAATTTCTTGATTCAAGACCGGCTGTTGCACTTATAGCCTTTGATAACAAAGAAGAGCTGGAGCGTGACAGCGAGGAGGGCGAGGCAAGCAGGATAAAGGTGCTTGTGGAAAAAGCAATTGCCGGATGGGTGTCCAAGACAAAGGGATTTTATAAAAAGCTTTCAGGCGGAAGATATCTTGCAGTTTTTGAGGACAGGAATATCAAGCAGTTCATTGATGAGAAATTCAGGATACTTGAGGAGATCAGACAGATCGAGATAGATGACAGGATCAATGCAACTATTTCGATAGGTATCGGAAGAGGTGCCGGAAGCTTCAAGGAAAGCGAAATGTGGGCACGACAGGCGCTTGAAATGGCACTCGGACGAGGCGGAGATCAGGCGGCAGTTAAGAAGAACGAGGCCTACCAGTTTTTCGGCGGTCTTTCCAAGGGTATTGAAAAACGTGATAAGGTCAGGACAAGGGTTATCGCTGCAACGCTTACAAACCATGTAAATAACAGCAGCAATGTAATAATCATGGGTCACAGGTATTCCGACCTTGACAGTGTAGGCGCTTGTATAGGTATGTGGAGTGCAGTAGTAAAGGGACTGCACAGAAATGCCTATATCTGTATCGACAGACAGCAGACGCTTGCAAAGCCGCTTGTAAAAAGCTTTGAAAAGGCAGGCTTTGAAAGTATCTTTAAAAATGAAATGGAAGCTTATGATCTCATTGACGATCATACACTTCTTATAATAGTAGATACACATTCACCGAATTTTGTTGAGTCAAAGGCTGTATATGAAAAATGCAAAAGGGTAGTTGTAATAGATCACCACAGAATGATGGTAAATCATATAGATAATGCGGTTGTGTTTTACCATGAGCCGTATGCATCCTCTGCCTGCGAAATGACAGCAGAGCTTGTGCAGTATCTTGGCGATTGTTCGCTCAGCCGTCTTGAAAGTGAAGCATTGCTTTCGGGAATAATGCTTGATACAAAGAATTTTGTATTAAGAACCGGTGTGAGAACCTTTGAAGCGGCAGCTTTTCTGAAAAGCTGCGGTGCCGATACGGTAGAGGTCAAGAGACTTTTCTCAAACTCTATCGATACATACAAGGTAAAATATAAGCTTGTCAGCGATGCAGAGATCTTTAACTACTGTGCAATAGCCTGTGCAGATACGAACACTCCCGATATACGTATCGCATCAGCTCAGGCAGCCGATGAGCTTCTCGGAATAGAAAATGTCAAGGCGTCATTTGTAATGTATAAGACAGGGAAAACAGTCAATATATCAGCACGTTCTCTAGGTGATCTCAATGTTCAGGTAATTATGGAGGCACTTGGCGGCGGAGGTCATCAGACAATGGCAGCCTGTCAGCTTGAAGGCGTCAGCACAGAAGAGGCAAGAGAGCGTTTGCTTTCAATTATAAATGATCTTGAGATCAATACAAAGGCAGAAAGCAATTCAAAAAAGACTGAGGCAAAATCGTATTAAATCCGGGATAAAGTATAAGTCAAGGTGCGAATTAAAAACTGGCATTGTTTCAGATGAATCGTACCGGAACCGCACTCAGCATAGTGCGAACCCGACATTATATTATAATGAAAAAGGAAAAAAGGAGAATTAACAATGAAGGTAGTGCTTTTACAGGATATCAAAGGTACAGGAAAAAAAGGAGAGCTCGTCAATGTATCAGACGGATATGCAAGAAATTTTCTTTTTCCGAGAAAGCTTGCAAAAGAAGCAGATGCAAAGGCATTGAATGAGCTTAAAAATGCAGAGCAGTCAAAGAAATATAAGATCGAGACAGAAACTGCACAGGCAAAGGCAAATGCAGACAAACTCAATGATCAGACCATTACTATTATCGGTAAGGCAGGCAAGGGAGGAAAGCTTTTCGGTTCTGTTACAAGCAAGGAAATTGCTGCTGAGCTTAAAAACAAATATAATATCATAGTTGATAAGAGAAAAATCGTCCTTGACTGTGATATCAAATCCTTTGGAACATATAACTGTGAGGTAAAGCTTTACACAGGAGTTTCAGCTAAGCTGAAAGTAATGGTGACTGAGGAAGAAACAAAATAATAATGATCGGAACAGATTTGGGACAAGCTCTCAAATCTGTTGTCGTTATAAAAGAAGGGAGGATGTTTAGCTATGAGCGACGAAATGCCTGTCGTATCTGTTGACGGATTGAATCTTCCGTACAGTGCCGAGTCTGAACAGGCTGTGCTTGGATCAGTGCTTCTTGATTCAGATTGTCTTACGACTGTAATGGAGATCCTGCCGTCACCTGATTATTTCTATCTATCAAATCATAAGGCTATTTACAGAGCCATGATAGATCTGTTTACTGTCAGCAAGCCTGTTGATTTTGTAATGGTTCTTGAACAGCTGAGAAGTGAAAAGAATTTTGACGAAGCAAATGTAAAGGGCTATATGATGCAGCTGGCGGATATCGTTCCATCTATTTCAAGAGTACCTGACTACTGCAATATCGTCAAGGAAAAGTACCTTCTGCGCAGCCTTATTATCGCCTCAAGGGAGGTAATAGACGATGCTGCTTCACCTAATGATAATGTTGAAAAGCTGATAGATTCTGCTGAACAGAGAATATTTGATATCAGAGACGACAAAAACGTAAAGGGTCTGGAAAGGATCAATAATGTAATTCTCGAGACCTTTGACAGGCTCGATCTTCTGAATTCTCCTGACAGCGATGCATTCAAGGCACTCCCTACCGGTATTTCAGATCTCGACCGTACTATCACCGGTCTTAACAGGTCCGACCTTATCCTTCTTGCCGCCCGTCCCGGTATGGGAAAAACCAGCTTTGCATTGAATATAGCACGCCATGTTGCTGTAAAAGCAAAAAAACGTGTAGCCTTCTTCTCTCTCGAAATGTCGAAGGAGCAGCTGGCTTCAAGACTGCTTTCAACGGAAGGGTTAATCGAGGGTACAAAGCTAAGAACGGGTAAGCTGAATAATGACGAATGGACGAGACTGATCGAAGCCGGAGATATTCTTAGCAAAACCGAAATGTACCTTGACGACACACCGGGTATTACGATTCCGGAAATGAAAGCGAAAATACGCAGACTGAAATATGTTGACCTGATAATAATAGATTATCTTCAGCTTATGTCTGCTTCAAGAAGAATAGATAACCGTGTTCAGGAAATATCCGAAATAACACGAAACCTTAAAATAATGGCAAAGGAATTCAATGTACCTGTAATAACTCTTTCACAGCTTTCCCGTGCAAGTGAACAGAGAGCCGAGCATGAACCTCAGCTTTCCGACCTGAGAGATTCAGGTTCTATTGAGCAGGATGCTGATATTGTACTTTTTCTCTATCGTGAGGGGTATTATCAGAGTACAAAAAGCGGCAGCAATCCGGAGGATGTTGATCTGAACAGCGGTCAGTGTATAGTTGCAAAAAACCGTCACGGTGAAACACGCTCCGTACCGCTTCACTGGCAGGGTGAATTTATGCGTTTTACATCACAGGAGCTGAGTCGTGGAGAATAAAGCATTAAAAACCATCAGAAAATATAATATGCTGTCAAATGGAGATACGGTAGTTGTAGGTCTTTCCGGAGGAGCGGACTCCTGTGCCTTGCTTCATTTTCTTTCTTCAATCAAAGAAGAATACTCATTGAATCTTATTGCCTGTCATATCAATCATATGATAAGAGGAAGTGAAGCTGACAGGGACGAGGAGTTTTCCCGAGAGCTTGCACATAGACTCGGCGCTGAATTCAGACTTCTGAAAGTAAATGTTCCTGAAGAAGCAGAAAAACGCCGTGAAAGCATAGAAAAAACCGCCAGGGATATAAGATATGAGTTCTTTGAAAAAACTGCTGAACTTTGCAGTGCAAGGATAGCAACTGCCCATACAGCATCTGATAATGTGGAAACGGTTCTTTTTAATATGGCAAGAGGCTGTGGGATCAAGGGACTATGCGGAATACCGCCAGTCAGAGGAAAAATTATCCGGCCGCTGATCGCTGTTACAAGGGAAGAGGTCGAAGCGTACTGCAAAAAAAATAATCTGGAATTTGTTACAGACAGCACAAATCTGACAGATGAATATTCAAGAAATAAGCTCAGACATAATGTTGTACCTGTTCTAAAGGAAATAAACCCTGCTCTTGAAAAAAGTATATCAAGAATGACTGAGAATATTATCTGTAATGTAAATTACCTTGACAGATCTTCTGAAAAGCTTATTGCATCAGCGTCTTATGATTTACACGGTCAGAAAATGTATAAAGCTGATATACTTTACAATGCTGATGAAGCGGTTTTTTCAAGAGTAATAGCAAGACTTCTTGAGCAGTTCGGTATAATTCCGGAGGCTGTACATATCTCTCTTATCAGAGATATCTGCAAAAAAAGCGGTGCAGTTCAGATAAAAGGAAATATTTTTGCTGTTTCAAAACAGGGATATCTGCGCATACTAAAGAAAAGTGACAATAAGCCTGATCGGGATGTATGTGTACCGTTTTCGCATTCTGATGGGATGGTTATTAATAACAAAAAAATTTCACTTGAAAAGTATTCCATGACCGAAATCAACAAGGCTGAAATGTGCCGGAAAAAAAATATTGAAATTATGTTTAATAATCCGGCAGATTATGATACAATAGATAGCGAAGCTGTTTTCAGATACCGCAGTGCAGGTGACCGTTTCAGACTGCCCGGCAAGGGTATGTCAAAAAGCCTGAAAAAGCTGTTTAATGAAATGAAGATACCGGCGGAAAAACGTGATGGTATATTAGTGCTTGCGAGCGGACATGATATAATCTGGATAGATGGGATCGGTTTTTCGGACGGTCATCATGCTGATGAGAAAACCGCGAGCTTTTTACGGATCAGGTTAACTGATCCGGATAATTAAAGGAGAATGATCCGATGCATAAGGATGTTGAAAGAGTAATATATTCTCAGCAGCAGCTTTCTGAGGTCTGTGACAGACTTGCCCTTGAGATCAATAATGATTATAAAGGGAAAAAAGTTGTTGTTATAGGTATTTTGAAGGGCTGCATAATGTTTTATTCTGATCTTTTCAGAAGACTTGATATAGACTGTACCATGGATTTCATGGCGGCTGCAAGCTACGGCGGCGGTACTCAGTCCTCAGGAAACGTAAGGATCACAAAGGATATAACAGCTGATATCAGCGGCAGGGATGTTATTATCGTAGAGGATATTCTTGATACAGGGAATACACTTTCTTACATAAAAGAATATCTTGAGTCCCGCTCTCCTTCGTCAGTCAGGATATGTACACTGCTTGATAAGCCGTCCCGCAGGAAAAAGGATATCAAAGCTGATTATAAGGGGTTTATTATTGATGATATTTTCATTGTCGGCTATGGGCTTGACTATGACGAAAAATACAGAAACCTGCCATATATCGGTGTACTAAGGTCTGAAGCTTATAGATGATTAATTAACCGGCATTAAATCAGACACTTTGTTTTTTCAGATGTGTTAAAATATCAAATCAAAAGGAGTGACCATTGCTTGGATAACAAGAAAACAATCCGCAATCTTATTATTTATCTAGGAATTCCGATACTTCTCATAATCATTGTGTCGATTTTCTTTTCGATGCAGCCGAAGGATGAAAAGCCTACGTCAGAGATAATTTATCTCTTCAAGGATAATAAGGTAAAGGAATACAACCTTGACTTCGGAACAGGTGATCTTACAATCACTAAGACAGATGACAAGAAGATAGAGACAAAGGTAGCAAGTGTCTCCTTGTTTCTTGATGCAATAGACCCATATGTCGAGAATTATAATAAGACTGCAGAAGAGCCGATGAAATTCAACTGGAAGCAGGCAACGGATAATTCGTTCTGGCTGAGCCTGCTGCCTGAGGTCGTACTTATCGTATTGTTTATCGTGGTATGGCTTTATTTCATGAGGCGTTTGTCAGGCGGCTTCGGAGATGCAGGCAAATCAATGAGCTTTGGCAAGGCAAAGGTCAAAAGCGTAAGTGATGAGAAACGTAAAACTACATTTGCGGATGTTGCAGGTGCAGATGAGGAAAAGGAAGAGCTCAGAGAGATCGTTGAGTTCCTCAAGGATCCCAAAAAGTATAATGAGCTTGGCGCAAGGATCCCGAAGGGCGTTCTTCTTGTCGGTCCTCCCGGTACCGGTAAAACACTTCTTGCAAGAGCTGTTGCAGGTGAGGCAGGAGTCGAATTTTTCTCTATCTCAGGTTCTGATTTCGTTGAAATGTTTGTCGGTGTCGGTGCTTCAAGAGTAAGAGATCTTTTTGACCAGGCAAAGAAGAATTCACCCTGTATTATATTCATAGACGAGATCGATGCTGTCGGCAGACAGAGAGGTGCAGGTCTCGGCGGCGGTCACGATGAACGTGAGCAGACACTTAACCAGCTGCTTGTAGAAATGGACGGCTTCGGGGCAAACGAAGGCGTAATAATGATAGCTGCTACAAACAGACCTGATATACTTGACCCTGCTCTTATGCGTCCCGGCAGATTTGACAGACAGGTCATTGTCGGCAGACCGGATATCAAGGGCAGAGAGGAAATTCTCAAGGTTCACGCAAAGGGTAAGCCCCTTGCACCTGATGTTGAGCTTCGCACGATAGCAAAATCAACAGCAGGCTTTACAGGTGCTGATCTTGAAAATCTGCTGAATGAAGCTGCGCTGCTTGCAGCAAGAAAGGATCTCAAGGCTATTACAATGAGTGAGGTTGAGGAAGCTACGATTAAGGTAGTAGTCGGCACAGAAAAGAAATCAAGGGTAATGACTGACAAGGAAAAGAAGCTTACCGCTTATCACGAGGCAGGTCATGCGATTGCGACCTATTTCTGTCCGACACAGGACCCCGTTCATCAGATCTCGATTATTCCCCGCGGAATGGCAGGCGGATTCACAATGTCTCTGCCGTCTGAGGATAGAAGCTACCGTTCACGCAAGGAAATGCTTGAAGAGATCGTTGTTCTTCTCGGCGGACGAGTTGCAGAGGCTCTTATCCTTGAGGATATTTCAACAGGAGCTTCAAACGATATAGAGAGAGCAACCAATCTTGTATTCTCAATGATTACAAAATATGGTATGAGTGAAAAGCTTGGTCCGATAACCTACGGTTCAAATGACGGCGAGGTATTCCTTGGCAAGGAATTTGGTCATAACAAGACTTATTCTGAGGAGACAGCAGCAAAGATAGATGCTGAGGTGAAGGAGTATATCACTGATGGTTATAATAAGACAGAGGAGATACTCAAAGAGCATACACCTGAGCTTCACAAGGTTGCTCAATTCCTTTTCGAAAATGAGAAGATGTCCGGTGAGCAGTTTATCTGCGCTATGGAGGGAAAAGAGATCCCTGTTGATGATGAACCGGATGACGATGAGGATTATGATCTTGACGATTTCGGCGTAGCAGAAGACAGCGATGACTCTGACACAGAATATGCTGATTCAGATGATGATAATGAATAATAATTGATTTACAAGGAGTGCATTTTGCACTCCTTGTATTGTAAATTCTGAGACTGATAGAAGGTTATTTCCTTCAGTGTATTCCCGCCTGCGGCAGGCGGGAATACTACGCTTTTGTAAAACAATCTTTTCGGAGGGAAAAATGGCATTCAAAAAAATTATTGTTAAAGGTGCAAGAGAGCATAATCTTAAAAATATAAATGTAGAGATACCGAGAGATGAGCTTGTCGTTATGACAGGTCTTTCGGGTTCGGGTAAATCCTCCCTTGCATTTGATACTCTTTATGCAGAGGGACAAAGAAGATATGTGGAATCACTGTCTTCGTATGCGAGAATGTTTCTCGGACAGATGGATAAGCCTGATGTTGACAGCATAGACGGCTTGTCTCCGGCAATTTCGATAGACCAGAAGACCACATCCAAAAACCCCCGATCGACAGTCGGAACAGTGACCGAAATATATGATTATCTTCGTCTTATGTACGCACGAATAGGCATACCTCATTGTCCTGTATGCGGACGTGAGATAAAGCAGCAGACAGTTGATCAGATCGTAGATAAGGTAATGGCGCTGCCTGAAAGGACAAAAATACAGGTGCTTGCTCCTGTTGTAAGAGCAAAAAAGGGTCAGCATCAGAAGGAGCTTGAGTCAGCATCCAAAAGCGGCTTTGTACGTGCAAGGGTTGATGGTATAATATATGATCTTGCAGAAAAAATCACCATTGAAAAAAATAAAAAGCATAATATAGAAATAGTTGTGGACAGACTTGTGATCAAAAGCGATATACGCTCAAGACTTTCTGATTCAATAGAAACAGCGTCAAAGCTTGCCGGTGGTCTTACGATAATTTCAGTTATCGGCGGAGAGGATACTTTGTATTCACAGAATTATGCCTGCCCTGAGCATGGGGTGAGCATAGATGATCTGAGTCCGAGAATGTTTTCCTTCAATAATCCCTACGGTGCCTGCAAGAAATGTACGGGTCTTGGTGTATTTATGAAAATTGATCTGAACCGTATTATTCCTGATATGACGAAATCCGTTCGTCAGGGTGCGGTAAAGGGCAGCGGCTGGGCAATGGAGGGCAGCACAATCGCAACAATGTATTTTGAGGCTCTTGCAGAAAAATATAATTTTTCTCTTGATGAACCGCTTGAAAACCTGTCTGGGGAAATAATAGATATCCTGCTGTACGGAACAAAGGGCGAAAAGATCACTGTGCACAGGAAAAGCGAGTACGGAAGCGGAACATACAAAACCGAATTTGAGGGTATCGTCAATAATCTTGAAAGAAGGTTCAGGGAAACACAGAGTGCATGGATAAAAGCAGAAATAGAGAGCTATATGTCAGCAGTTCCCTGTGATGCCTGCAAGGGAAGACGTCTGTCACCGGAAAGTCTGGCAGTAACAGTCGGAGGTATGAATATCAGCGAATTCTGTGATATGTCAGTTGGACAGGCGCTTGATTTCGTTAAACAATCTTCTCTTACAGACAGAGAACAGATGATTGCAGCCGCAATTACAAAGGAGATCGACAGCAGACTGAGCTTTCTTAACAGTGTTGGACTTTCATATCTTACATTATCCCGTTCAGCCGGAACTCTTTCAGGCGGAGAAAGCCAGAGAATAAGGCTTGCAACACAAATAGGCTCATCGCTTTCCGGTGTACTGTATATTCTTGACGAACCGAGCATCGGACTTCATCAGCGTGATAATGATAAGCTTATAGGTACTTTGAAAAATCTTCGTGATCTGGGAAATACAGTTGTTGTTGTCGAGCATGACGAGGACACAATGTACGCAGCCGATCATATAATAGATATCGGACCCGGAGCAGGAATCCACGGCGGAGAGCTTGTCTGCGCAGGATCCATAGATGAGATCAAAAAATGTGAACGTTCTGAAACAGGAATGTATCTGAGCAAAAAGAAATATATTCCTGTGCCTCAGGAAAGAAGAAAGGGCAGCGGAGAGCTTCTTTCCGTAAAGGGTGCATATCAGAACAATCTGAAAAAAATAAATGTTGATTTTCCGCTTGGAAAATTCATCTGTGTTACAGGTGTATCCGGTTCGGGAAAATCCTCTCTTGTAAATGAGATACTGTATAAGCAGCTTGCAAGCGATCTGAACAAGGCAAGACCTGTACCTGTAAAGTGTAAATGCATTAAAGGAACAGAGCATCTTGACAAGGTCATTGATATCAATCAGTCTCCTATCGGCAGAACTCCGCGATCTAATCCGGCAACCTATACAGGGGTTTTCACCGATATCAGAGAACTGTTTGCTCAGACGAACGAGGCAAAAATGAGGGGTTACAAATCCAGCAGATTTTCCTTCAATGTAAAGGGAGGACGATGCGAAGCCTGCCAGGGAGACGGTATTATTAAAATTGAAATGCATTTTCTTCCTGATGTATACGTGCCCTGTGAGGTATGTGCCGGAAAACGCTATTCAAGAGAGACTCTTGAGGTAAAATACAAGGGTAAATCCATCTATGACGTGCTCGAAATGACTGTTGAGGAGGGCTGCGAGTTTTTCTCAAACCAGCAGAGGATATACAATAAGCTGAAAACCCTCAAGGATGTAGGTCTCGGATATATCAAGATAGGACAGCCTTCTACAACCCTTTCCGGAGGTGAAGCACAGAGGATCAAGCTTGCCACTGAGCTTTCAAAGCGTTCCACCGGAAAGACGATCTATATTCTTGACGAACCTACAACAGGACTTCATATCGCTGATGTACACAGACTTATAGATGTACTTCAGAAATTTGTTGATGCCGGAAATACCGTGATTGTTATTGAGCATAATCTTGATCTTATAAAAACAGCGGATCATATAATCGACCTTGGTCCTGAGGGGGGCGACGGCGGCGGAACAGTTATAGCCTGCGGAACACCTGAGGAAATTGCAGAATATGAAAACTCCTATACCGGTCAGTATCTAAAAAAATACCTCTGATAAACTGTTTACATTACTGTCAGAGATGTTTTTTTGAAGTCTCTCACAGTCTGGTCGGGAAATTTTTCCGGAGGGGGCAGATAGTATGTTCGGATATATCAGACCGTTTAATGATGAATTGAGGCTCAAGGATCATCAGCTATATAAAAGCGTATATTGTGGGCTGTGCAGAAGCATGAGAAAGAATTACGGCATTTTATCCACCCTCGCGCTCAATTATGACTGTACTGTGCTTGCGATGCTCTATATGTCTGTGAAAAATGAAAGGTGCAGCGTAAGACGGGGAAGCTGTAGTATAAATCCACTCAAAAAGTGTCTGCTTTGCAGCTGTGAGGGAGAGGCACTGGAATTTGCCGGTGCGGTTTCGGTAATTATGAGCTACTATAAGCTCAGAGATACAATAAATGACAGCGGCTTTCCGAAAAGGCTATCGGCCTTTTTTGGCAGAGCTGCTTTGTACCGTAATTATAAGAAGGCTGTCAGGAAATATCCTTACATAGACAGCCTTACATCTGAAATGATGAAACGACAGCTTGAAGCCGAAAAAGAAAATTCGGGAGTTGACCGCAGTGCAGACCCGACTGCGAAGCTTATCTCAGAGCTTTGCAGAAGCTTTTCTGATGATGAAAAAAACAAACGGACGCTCAGTGTTTTCGGGTATCATGTCGGAAGATGGATATATCTTATGGATGCTGCCGATGATCTTGAAAAGGATATACGGCATAAAAGCTTCAATCCTTTTAAAGGCAGATATGACGGTGATATAAAGCATACAATGATATACTGCAATGAGGTGCTTAATATGACAGCAGCACAGATAGTGCTTGCCTATGAGCTTCTGGAGCTGAATTCATTTAAAGCAATACTTGATAATATAATATATTCAGGCTTATCATATCAGCAAAAGAAATATACAGAAACCAGATTCATCGCAAAAGATAAAAACAAGGATTATTATGGGATGCTCGATGAGATAGAGTAAATGAAGAGGTATAGTTATGGAATATGAACACAGCTTTGAACAGGTACAGTATCTTATTGACAACGGACAGAACGAAGAGGCAGAGAATATGCTTATGACCCTTCAGACACATCCCGATCAGGCAAAATGGAATTATATGATGGCTGTTGTATCAATGAATAAGGGCTGGCTGGAATATGCAGCACAATATGCAGAGAAAGCCCATGAGCTTGAACCTGACAACAGTATGTACAGCTCTTATATTGAAACAATAAGGAAACAGCGTTCAGAAGCGAATAAAAATAATAATATAAAGAGTGCTGCCGGCTGCTGTATTGACTGTGCTGACTGCTGTGAATGTCTGAGCAGCTTTTCGTGAAAAGATAAAACCTATATCATCTACTGAAATAATCAGATAGTAGAAAAGGTGTTTATCAGCTTAGGAGGAATAATGATGAACGATCCGTACAGAATACTCGGGATAACACCCGATGCGACTGATGATGAAGTAAAAAAAGCGTACAGAAAGCTTGCAAAAAAAAATCATCCTGACCGCTATCAGAATAGTCCTCTTGCAGAAGATGCTTCTGAAAAAATGAAGGAGATCAATTCGGCGTATGACACTATAATGAATATGAGACGCAGCGGAAATAATTATTCATCCGGGGGTACATATTCAGATTCATACAGCAGTTCAGCGTCACATGGGAGATATTCCGATATCCGTATTCTTATCAACAATGCCAGATTTGATGAAGCTGAACAAAGATTGTCTTCCATACCGCCGTCTGAGCGTACAGCAGAATGGTATTATCTGATGGCAGTCATATCCTATCACAAGGGTTGGCTTGAGGAGACATATAATTATGCATCCGCCGCCTGCCGGCTTGCACCTGATGATGTGGAATACAGATCTTTTTTCAGCAGGATAAGAAGCCAGAGAAACGGGGACTACACAAGCTTTGGTGGAAATTCTTCATCTGGCTGCGGCTGCTGCGAGATGTTCACCTGTATGCTTTGCAGTGATTGCCTTTGCAATGCCTGCTGCAGGAGTTGAAATATGAAAGGAACATATAAAATCGCAGCCGGAGGAATATGTGCGGCAATTTGTGCAGTGATTCTGATAATTTCAGGCGTGATATCGTTTGGACAATATGCTGCAGCTGTCCTTGCGGGAGTAATACTTCTTGTTTTGTCATACAGGACAGGAGCTGTTACAGCACTGTGTTCATTTACAGCGGCTTCGGTCACGGCTTTTATTTTTTCAGCCGACAGATCGGGGCTTTTGCTTTTTGTATTACTTACAGGATATTATCCGCTGCTTCATTCTGTCATCTGTGAGAAAATGAGCGTTCCGGCTGCATTTATAGTAAAGCTTTTCTTTTCATGTGCTACCGGTACGATATACGTGATGACATTTCTTTTTATTCTTGATATCAGACCTGTTTATGCTTTATCGGATGATAAGCTTTTTGCCGCCATAATGGTGATTATATATATCCTTCTGTTTTTTGCATATGATACAGCTCTCACGTTATTTGAAAAAGGTTACAAAAAGAAAATTATTTGTTTTCTTGAAAGAATAATAAAGTAAATGTTCCGTAACTATTTTTTACCAGTGTATCATGTCAGTGCATACAAATGTTGTGCTTTATGAGATAATTCTATTGCAGAAAATATTCTTAAGCGGATTGTGTGATACATGTCAGAATATCACATAAAATGAAGTATTGCTCAAAAAAGTCACAATAAAAATACGATCTATGAATTAATATATTATCAGATGATAATTTTTTTACAAGGAATTTATACAAAATAACAATTGAATAAAGGTTAAAAATAGGTTATAATAATTACAATTATATATGAATGTTTGTATCGGGATTGTTACTATTTCTGGAAAGGACGTGTGACCGTTGAGATCAGAAGAAACAAACGGTTTTAAAATGCTGTGCAAAGGCATTGACAGATTTTCTGTTAAAATAAAAAGAACGATTGCTGTTGTATGTACTGCTGCGTTACTTGTTGCGACAGTGCCTGTAATTTCTTCAAATGTATTTACAGCTCATGCACAGGAGCTTATTTATGTAAAGGCTACTGCATCACTTAATATCAGAAGCGGTGCAGGAATGAATTATAAGGTTGTTGAGGTTGTTGCCAAGAATTCATCACTTACTGTACTTGACAGATCAAATAAGTCATGGATAAAGGTAAAGACAGCAAACGGACATACCGGCTATTGTTCAGCAGACTATATTGACGTTACGACAGATGCAAAGGCTTCCACCTTTCTGAATCTGAGAAAGGGTCCGGGAACCAGTTATGCATCTATAAAGACCATTACTCCCGGAACGAAGCTTGATATACTCAGCTTCAGCGGAAGCTCCTGGCTTAAGGTCAAGCTTGCGGACGGAACTGTCGGATTTGTATGCAATGAGTATGATTATATTCAGTATCTTTCCGGAACCTCTACTGATACAAAGGTCAGGACAGATGCAGAAAAATCGGCTCCGGCTGCTTCTGCACAGCAGAAGAATGTAACTGTTTCTATATCTGCAACCAGCAAAACTCTTAATATCGGTAGTAATTTTACGCTTACCGCAAAGACAAATTCCGGCGGTAGTTTCAGTTGGAAAAGCTCAGATAACAGCATAGCAACAGTTACAAGCAAGGGACTTGTTACGGCTGTAAAGGTAGGCAAGGCGACAATAACTGCTGTTGATTCAAAATCCTCGAAAACAGTCAAATGCACAGTTACTGTTGTAAAGCCGGCGCTTGAAAGTATCACTCTCAGCTCAAAATCAGGTACTCTTACAGTAGGACAGAGTCTGACACTGAAGGCCACGACAAAGCCTGCAAACGGCAAGGTTGCTTTTTCTACATCAAACTCAGCAATAGCAACTGTGACTTCAGCAGGTCTGATAAAAGCAGTTAAAGCCGGCACAGCTACAATAACTGCCAAGGACGCTCAGGGCGGAAAAGCCAGCGCTTCCTATAAGCTTACTGTGGTTGCAAAGCCCACAATCAGTATTTCTGCTTCAACAGCTACTGTCAAGGCAGGTGCAAATTGCAAGCTTACAGCAAAGCTATCAAATAACGCATGGATAAAATGGACATCCTCAAATACGAATGTTGCTGCCGTCAGAGGCGGAGTAGTCAGCGGTATCGGTGCCGGAACAGCAACGATCACAGCTTCTGACTCAAGCGGTTCTGTCAAGGCTACCTGTAAGGTAACAGTTACAGGCGTATCCTCATACGGTGTCAGCCTTTCAAGATACAGCGGCAATGTTACAGCAGGAAAGACATTATACATAAAAGGCTATTCTTCATCCTATACATGGTGGAATTCAAGCGATACAGGCATAGCTACTGTTTCTGAGGGCTTTATCCTTGGAAAGAATCCGGGTAAATGTGCTATCACTCTTACAGACTCAAACGGAAACAGGGCGATATGCGCTGTTACAGTATATGAATCCAATTCGATAAAATTCACATATTCTTCACCAAATTCCGCTGTGAAGAACCAGAATGTCAAGCTGATAGCAATAACTGATAAAAATCGTACAGCGGTTCGTTTTGATGTCAATGTAAATGGCAAATCTGTTATTGTCAACGCAGCTGAAAAGGCTTCTGACGGCAACACATATGTATGGACAGGCTATTATAAGCCGACAAGTGCCGGAACCTATACATATTCAGCATATGCAAAAACAGGTAATTCATGGATAACCTGTAATGACGGTAAGGCTGATATCTATGTAACTGACAAGACGGATAAAAAGACAACAGCTGTCGAAAAGCTCCGTGCAAGTGATGATGTAATAAAATTCATTGGTGATAAGGAAGGCTTTGTTTCAAATATCACATATGATACACTTGCAAATAATCTTCCCACTCTTGCTCACGGATATGTTGTATGGGAGGGGGATACCTTCTACAACGGTCTTACAAGAAATGAAGGCTATGCATTGCTTGTAAAAGCAGTCAATACAGAAGTCTATTCAAGCAAAGTAAACAGTATGCTTATCTCAAATAATATAAGATTCAATCAGCAGCAGTTTGATGCTCTCGTTTCATTCTCTTACAATCTCGGAACAGGCTGGACATCTTCTTCTGATCTGAAGAATATTCTGCTCAATTCATATGGAAACGTGACGACATCATCAAGCAATACAATGAAAGCCACTGTAAATGCAAGCGATGGTCTGAATCTCAGAGAAAGCTACACAACCAGCTCAAAGGTACTTGACGTTCTTATGCCCGGAGAAACGGTGACACTTTTAAGTACACAAAAGTATAACAGCGTATGGTATAAGGTCAAGACCTCGAGCGGAAAGACAGGATATTGCAGCGGCACATACCTGACGATCGGTTCCTCTTCAACAACAGGCAGAGATTTGAACTATGTCAATAAGAATGCACTTATAAAAGAGCTTCTTGCATATCATCATGCAGGCGGTGTTTGCTACTGGGGACTTCTTTACAGAAGAGTTGACGAAGCTGAAATGTTCATTTACGGCGACTATGAACCTGATGGACGTTCAAACAAGCATAATTTCCCGAGTACATATTGCTTACCGTTCTGATAATACACAGAAAGCCACAGAGGGCGGCATAATTGTTACCCTCTGTGAAATGTTTTCTGATAGTATCTTTACAGCAGACAGAAGGCTTTTTGCCTGTAAAAAATATTACATGAGGTGAATCAATAATGAATGAAAAGAAAATAGGTTTTATCGGTGCCGGTAATATGGCTACTGCGATTATTAACGGTATTCTTGTAAAAAATGCACAGAAACCCGAAAACATAGTTGTTTTTGATCTCGATCCCGGAAAGCTTGAGCTTATGAGGAATAAGGGAGTAAATACAGCTTCCTCCTGCGAAGCTCTTGCCAAGGAAGCAGATATCATAGTTCTGGCTGTAAAGCCGCAAAATTACGATGAAGTTCTTGGCAGCATCAGAAACTGCATTAATGAAAATACTGTCGTTGTAACAATTGCAGCAGGCATTTCAATTGAATATGTCAGGAAAGGTCTTGAAAAAAATGTACCTGCTGTACGTGTAATGCCGAATACACCACTTCTTCTCGGAAAGGGTGCAACTGCAATGTGCAGAAGCGATAATATCTGTGATGAAGATTTTGATATAGTATATAATATGTTTGCTCTTTCAGGAGATGTAGCGCTTCTTGACGAATCAAAAATGAATGCTGTAATTGCTGTTAACGGAAGCAGTCCGGCATACATTTATCTTTTTGCAAAGGCTATGACTGATTATGCTGTTTCAGTCGGCATAGATGAAAAAACAGCCCTTACTCTTGTTTGCAAAACCTTTGAGGGGTCAGCGGAAATGCTGCGATCAAGCGGTGATACACCTGAAAAGCTTATAGAGAAGGTATGCTCAAAGGGCGGTACGACTATTGAAGCTATGAATGTTTTAAGGAATAATAACGTTGAACAGATCATATCTGACGCAATGGCTGCATGTACAGCAAGAGCAGAAGAATTAGGTAAATAATTGCCAAATATTACAATATATATTTATTTTTGATGTTCAAATCGCAGAAAGTTCACAGTTTTTAACAAGTAATTGGATGTTTTCTTGACGAAAGAAAGTGATTATCGTATAATTAAGATATGAATGGCAATAGTTTGTTTCAGGTGTTTGGATAAGGTACGGTAAAATATTCTGTATCAGTAGAATATAATTTTATTGCATTCATATATTGATATAAAACATGGAGGATTTGTGATATGTATTGTAAATCTTGCGGAGCAAAAATGGAAGATTCACACGTTGCTTGTCAGATGTGCGGCATCAAAAAAGGTGTTGGTAAGGCTTTTTGTGAGAATTGCGGCAGCGTAAGACAATTCGGAATGCTCTTCTGTCAGGAGTGCGGCTTTAAGTTTGTTGATGATGAAAATGCTCAGCAGGCTGTAAATACTTCTGTTCCAATTTCACAGCAGACTCCGGCACAGCAGTTCCAGAGTGCAGCAACACAGAATAATTCAGACTATATGCCTGCTAAAAAGTATTGTCGTAACTGCGGCTCACAGGTAATGAATACAGATAATGTATGTTCTAAATGCGGAGTCAAGGTAGGTGAGGGTTCTTTATTCTGTCCTCACTGTGCAGCAGCTATCAATAATCCTCAGCAGGTTGTATGTACAAGCTGTGGAATGAGCCTGAAAAATACATTCAATGCATCATCATACTTCAAGCAGTTTGCTGATAATTTTACAAATATATTCAAGGATAATGATGTTCTTACTCTTATTCTTGACTGGGGTTCATATCTTGCAAGTTTTGTGATTTTCATTCTTTCGGTGCTTCCGACCTGCTATGTTTCTGCAACATTATTCGGAGTTACAGCATCCGAAAACTTCAACACATGGTATTCACCCCTTGGCGGATTCCTGTTCCTGCTTTCATTCCTTGTGTCAATTGCCCGTTTCGTACCGCATGTTGATGATTTCATTAAGAAGAATGAAGTAGTTAATAAGTTCTGCATTTTTGTAGTTCCTGGTCTCAGTGTAATTGCTCTTGGTTTTGTTACCATTGGTATTTTTTCTGGTGCTATGGCAGGCTTTGCGGCTTCAAGTGCATATGCATCAGCCAGCGCAGGATTTACATTCTGGGGAATTCTCCTTATTCTTTTTGTACTTGCTTCAGCAGTTGCTGCGGTACTCTCTTTCCTCAGAAAGCAGGGTAAGGTAAAATTCTGATATTTCAGAAAAAATATGAAACCGTCGTGTTTTGCGACGGTTTTTTTTATAGTATACTACATGACGGAGGAAAAAATGAAGGCTGAAAATACAGGAAGCAGATCAAAGCAATTTATGTTAACCATCTGTGCAATAATAATTATTTCCATATTTGTTGTAACTGTATGTTCAAAATCGTCACCGATATATCCGCTTAACGACTGGGACGATCCGAATTGCTTTTTTACGGTCGGAAAGGCAATGGCAAACGGAAAAGTATTGTACAGAGATATTTTTGAGCAAAAAGGACCGCTTCTATATATGCTGCATGAGCTGACATATTTTATCTCACAAAAAACATTTCTCGGCGTATATTTCGCAGAGGTTATATCTTGTGCTGCCTTTCTTATTTTTTCATATAAGATAATATCTCTTTTTACAGACAAGCACAAATTATTAATAGTTTTTCCGCTTGCAGCATTTACGTATACATCGCTGTCCTTCTGCTCCGGTGACAGTGCAGAGGAATTATGTCTGCCTTTTCTGTGCTTTTCTTTTTATACAGCTTTGTCATGTATAAAAAGAAATAAGCTTATGAGCCTGAAAAATGCTTTACTATGCGGTATCTGTACAGGTGTTATACTATGGGTGAAATTTACAATGCTTGGTTTTTTCATCGGTTTTATATTATCCTTTGTTATAATTTATATAAGACAGAAGCAATATAAAAAGATACTTTCCTGTGCGCTTGCAGTCATTTCCGGTGTAATTATCTCATCACTTCCGGTTATCATCTATTGTTTCAGGACTGATTCTTTCAACAGCCTGTTTGAGGTTTATTTTTATGATAATATGTTCCTGTACAGCACAGGAAGTGCACTTCCTCCGGTCATTAAGCAGATCGTAAATCTTTTCTCAGGTCTTGTGTCTTTTGCAGCATACAATACTTTTGGTTTTATATTTCTTGTTTTTGGCTTTGTATATTCATTCAGAAAGGAAAAGACAGAATTTCGTATTTTGTTTTCGATGACGGCTGCATCTACATTTTTGTTCTCTTTCATTGGCGGAAGAGCATATGCATATTATCCGTATGTAATGATGGTTTTTGTGCCGGTAGGTCTTACTTTTTTATCTGAGATCCTCCGATCGAAGATAAAGCTCAGAAAACCGTATCCTGCTGTTATTATAAGTATTATAAGTATGCTTGCAGTTTTGTTTTTGTGCCGTAATACTTATCTGATATTTACACCTGAGGATGATCTTCCTCAATTCAGATTTGCTGCTATTATGGAAAAAACCAAGGATCCTACTCTGTTGAATTACGGCTTTCTCGACGGCGGATTTTATACAGTCAGTGGTATAGTACCCGATTGCCGCTATTTTTGCGAGCTTAATGTCGAGTTAGATGAAATGTATGAAACACAGAAGGAATATGCCGAAAAGGGTAGGGTGAAATACATTGTTACAAAAGATGAGAAGCCGGATTTCGTTCTGTATGAGCTTATTGACAAATGTGAGTCTGTATACTGGACTCAGACAAGCACATATTATCTGTACAAACTGAAGTCGATATAAAAAAGAGACTCCCTCCGGAAGCTTTCCTCAGGGAGTCTTTCTTAATTTGCTGCGATTAGTTTAAACTGTAAACCCTCCGTTAACACCGAGAACCTGACCTGTAATGAATGATGAGCCTTCATCTGCCAGGAATAGTACAGCTCTTGCGATATCAGAGGGAGTTCCGATTGTACCTGTAGGTGTTTCGTTTTTTAGCTCAGACAGGTCTTCATCGGTCAGATGTGATGTCATGTCGGTTTTTATCACTCCGGGAGCAATACAATTGACTGTAATACCGCTCAACCCCTCTTCCATGGCAAGTGCCTTCGTAAGTCCGATAACACCTGCCTTTGCTGCGGAATAATGTACCTCACATGAACCGCCGACCTGCCCCCACATTGACGAGATATTGATGATACGTCCGTATTTCTGACGGATCATATAGGGAAGAGCAGAGCGGCAGCAGTAAAAAGCACTGCTGAGATTAACGGAGATCATTCTATTCCACTCATCATCGGTGATATCGGTAAAAAGCTTTGTCTGAGCAATACCGGCATTATTTACAAGGACATCAACACCGCCGCAAAGCATTTCAATATTATGAAACATATCTCTTACCTGCTCAGGGTTAGATACATCAGCTTTTATAGTTTCAGCTGATAAGCCGTTTCCGGTCAGTTTTCTGCACAGATCATCAGCGGCAGTCTGTGAGCTGTTATAATTGATAATTACATGATAGCCCTTACGAGCGAACATCCCGGCACACTCAGCACCTATCCCTCTCGAAGCACCTGTAATAAGTACGTTTTTCATATTTGTTATCTCCGTTTCTGGGTTTTACCTCAGGTGAGTTAATGCAGCTAATACAAATTATAGAACCTGCCGCACACAATCAGTCTGGTTTCTTCAATACCTTAACGATCTCACCTATATAAGCATAGTGCCAGTCATTGTCTGAATAGAATTTATCCGCATAAGACGGATCGACAAAGCCTTCTTTGCTCATTTTGCTGCGATACAGCTTTTTGCAGACAAGTACCAGCTCAGCCTGCTCAAAATATGGTGCAGCCTCATCAAATACAGGTAACAGACCGGTTTCTGCAAGCTTATCCGTATCTCTGCCGGAATTTCTGCCGCAGAAGGTCAGCTCCTTCATCATATTACCGCCGAAAAATGATAGAGTATAGTATTCATTGCTGTCAACGAATTCACGTGTGTATCTGGATTCTCTGATGAAAGCGAAGGAAACATCCTTATTCCATATAACACCTGTACCGCCCCAGCTGGCTGTCATTGTATTCAGTCCGGATTTATCTCCTGCGGTGATAAGCATCCATTGCTTGTCGATAGCCTTAAAGAAATTCAAGTCAAGCTCTTTAGGGTCAATGTTGATAAAAGACATAATAATACCTCCTGAAAGTAAAGTACGTATAACGATATATTATACGTTTATATTATATTATTATAGCACAATTTTCT
>CACWVH010000008.1 GCA_902764235.1 uncultured Ruminococcus sp. | reverse complement strand
TACCAAAACTAAATTGACAGCGGAGGCACTCCGTCGCCTCGTTCTGCGAAATTTTCCGCTCAAATCTGATTAAAGCTTCTTATCGAAAATTAGTATAAGATCATTATTGATAACGCAGCAGATATTAAGGAAATACATCTTGACTCTGCAACAGCGTCGCATCCGGGTTATATAAAATAAAAAAATGTAGCCGTGCACCTTTGTCAAAAAAGCACTGCACGGCTTATATGTTTGAGTAATATTATATTGTTCTATTGTTCAGATTTTGCTTCGGAAATCCTTCATTTTTTCAAAAGTATCCTTCAGATCGTTGATATGCTCTGCAATTGTGCGTTCAGAATGAAGGGGACGGAAAAAATGATACTTGCTTTTCTGCTCATCCTGAAAACTGCGTATACGTGATTTTAACTGCTCATATCGCACAATAACTTCGTTTTCATCGGCATATTGTTTCAGGCGTGCGATAAGCTTGGTGGAATGTACTGCATCAATAATAAAAAATCCGAAAAACAGCCCGATAATGAAGGAAAATGCAAGATTTTCGGACAGCCACCTGAGTGCATCAAGAATATATGGATGGACAAGGTAATAATAGACCGTACCGAGTATTCCCCAGAATGCAGAGAATTTCGGGCAGATTATTCCCTGAATATTCGCCCGCTCCTCCGAATAATCCCAAAGGCGCACATGAAAGGAATGAAGAGAAATAAAGCCTGCAATGTATTCAATGATCGTCATCGTCAGCATCATAACAATTATCAATATGATCGTATGCCACGGCTCGGAAGCAGCCGGACTGTATTGCTGTATAGATGCGATCAGGTAAAGGAAGCATAGTCCTGTACCGTATAAGGGAAGATAAGGACCGATACAGAATCCGGGATTAATCCATTTCCTCTCCGGATTATTTCGGGAGAAAAATCTCCGATAAAACAACTCCAATACCCATCCGAATACAGAACCGATAAAAAACAAAAAAGCAAATATCAAAAAAATATTCATAGATCGTTTTCTCCTTTGAGTGCGAACGCCTGGGTTCATTTTTAATTGTCAGATTTTGCAATAAAATCGTTCATACCACCGGCAATCAGAACAGACAAGGTGTCTGAAATAATCTTCAATGTGACCTCTTTATCTGAATTGACCCAGTTTTTATAAGCTTTGATCATTCCTGTTATAAAAAAGTCAGAAATAATAATTGCTTTTGTTTCTTCTATTCCCATTTCTGTCAAAGAAGCGTTTGTCCGTTTTATCAGTCTGTCAGAGAGTCTTATTACTAATCCCTGATTTTTTTCCATGCGGAAAAGGCACTCGTAGAATTGTGAGTCCTCACTTATTATTTCATTGATTCTGTCAAATACTATCTGTGGATTGTTAAGCAAATCGCTTGTGCTGATCTCGCTTATTGCATCATTGAACTTTTGGCTTATTTCATTTTCTATTTCATCTATAACCTGAAAAACATTCATATAGTAATTATAGAAGGTTTTTCTGTTGACGTCAGCTTTATCGGCAATGTCTTTTACTGTAATGTTCTCAATATCCTGCTTCATCAATAATTCGGCAAGAGCGTTACGGATAGCTTTTTTTGTTTTTACAACACGTCTGTCCGGCTTCTTTTCTGTATCCATAAGATAACTCCTTACTTAAGGAATCACTGAATAAATCACGCCTTGCGGCTCAGTGCTTCCTTAAATTTTTTTCCAGTGTAGTTTATTATACATTTTTTCAGGAAAATGTGGTAAATGAGTCATTTTTCAAAAATTATGACCATTGAAAAGTTTTTCTACATCTATATAATAATATACAAGTGTGGTAAAAGTCAAGATTTTGACTAAATTCAAGGATGTGTTAATATGGATCAATATAATATAAATGACATATTCGTAATGTTTACCGTTACATCGTTTTTGGGATTTGTTTTTGAGAATATCTTTTCAGTAATGTGGAACGGTTATATTGACAACAGAAATATGACATTACCGTTTATTCACGGATACGGTGATGCTGTTATCGGTATTTTTATACTATCAGGCATACCCATGAAAAACAATATAGTTTTATATTTCCTTTCTTCTTTTGTTTTAGTTTGTTTATCGGAAATAATTATAGGAACAACAGTAGAAAAGATCTGCGGCTTTGTCTGGTGGAGCTATGATAACTTCCCGCTGCATATCACCCATTATACTTCTGTTCCTACAAGTCTTGGGTTTGCGGCGCTTATTACCGTTTTTATGGGATTCTGCTTTACGCCTTTGATGGATATGATAGAAATACTACCTTTGCAATTAAAAAATATTATCGGACTTCCGATGTTTGTTTTGTTGACTATTGATATGGTCATATCATATGTGACAATGTATAAAAAGGGAGCACACAATAACAGATGGCGGATACTGATAACCGAAGCAAAAAATATTGATGCTGAAACTGAAAAATTTAATCATGAGTACACTATACCGTATTACGGTCTTTTTCATAGGAGGTGAACTAAGTGTTTTTTGACCCCATTACTTTTCTTGGTTATGATCTGTATCATCTGGCTGCATTATTTCTTATTTTCAGCTTTTTAGGATGGATAGTTGATGTTATCGGAACGTCTGTACACGATGGTTTTTATTCAGACAGAGGATTTCTTAGTCTCCCATTATGTCCTATATACGGGTTTGGCGCTGTTTTCATGATATCTTTGCTCCGTCCTTTTTCAGATAATATCCCATTACTTTTTCTTTTTTCGATGCTTATATGCACCGCATGGGAGCTTTCTGTCGGATTAATTCTTAAAGCTCTGTTCAATGATAAATGGTGGGATTATACTGATGAATTATTTAACTTCAAAGGTCTGATCTGTCCAAAATGTAGCCTGTATTGGGGAATACTTGGTATATTCTTTTTTTATTGTCTTCTTCCTCTGAGTGAATATGCTGTTGATATTATTCCGTTCTTTGCCGGAATACTTTTAATTCTGTTTATATATTTTCTTGCATTCGTTGATACTTTGAATTCTCTGTTTTGCGCTATTCGTAAGCCTGAAAAAAAATATATAAAAACAAGTACGGGTTTTATGTATAACCTATCACAAATACTCGGAAAAAGTATTGCTAATCCTGCTATTGGTTTTGTGGGTAAATTCAAAAAGCTCATCAGAAGGAGTAATAATATACGCAGATTTATACGATGATGTGTGAAATGCTCACTTAGGTGGTCACTTCTGACCCGTGTCATGCTTCATACTAATCAGCAATACCACAATTTGACTTGTGGTATCTGCGACTTTACAGCCCTGCTTCGGCAGGGCATTTTGTATTGTGAAAAAGGTGAAAAATGTAGCTGTGGGCGAGACGTATATGATATAATGGTGTAAAGGTGCGAGCTGAGAAAACAGCCCAAAAGTAAAGATTTGGAATCCGGAAAGTGAAAGCAAAACTATTCAATGTTTGCTGACTTAACTAAATAACATCACAGCAATGAAATTTGTTTTCAGAATTAACGGATTAATATTTTAAAGTGATCCGATAATAATGATGATGCCTTCTGAAAGATTTGTTAGTCGATATGCCCGGATTGATATGAATAAAAAGGAGATGCATGATGATGCCGGAAAAAGTCAGATGTCCTTATTGCAATTCAGATGCAGTATTTTTTGGGAAAAAAAGGTGCTTTTGTGATGATTGCGGGGAAACCTTTGAAAAGCCTGACATTTCAGGGAACAGCTCTGTTAAGCTGTTTTTAAGCTATAGCCATAAAGAATCCGATATATGCGAGATGATCTTTTCAAAATTGAAAGCTCGTAATTATGATATCTGGTTTGATAAAAATAATATCAAAGAAGGTGATGACTGGCGGGAGGAGATAACAAAGGGACTTCTTTCAAGTAATGGTGTCATTGCATGCATGAGCAGAAACTCTGTCAGAAATCCAGGCGTATGTCTGAATGAACTGAGCATTGCACTGGGATTAAAGGGCGGCAATATCATTACCATTTTGCTTGAGCCGGAAGATCAGGTAGAACCTCCCTCCTCGCTGGTACACCGTCAATGGCTTGATATGAGTGGATGGCGGAAGTATCATGGAGAGGAATTGGAAAAATGGCTGGATCAAAGAATGACAAGCTTGTTTTCTATTATTGAAAAGCCGGAAAACATGGAATTCAGCGGTCAGATATCTATGATACGTTCAAGACTTCCGCTGATCAGTATTGACGACAGTAAATTTCACCGGTTGATACAGAAACGCTTTTTCGGCAGGCGATGGCTCACAGAAAAAATCGAGGAATGGCTCAATGACAAAAACAGTGAGCAGATATGTATTTTATATGGTGATCCCGGAATAGGGAAAAGCCTTTTTGCAGCACATTATGCACACTTCAACAGCAAAGTAATAGCATCTGTTTTTTGCGAATATAATCGTTCGGTTTTTAACAAGGCTTCTTCTGTGATACAGACACTGGCATACTTGATTGCCTGCAAAATGCCTTCATACAGACAGTCATTAGCCGAAATTTTATCCAAAGGTTTGCCAATCGGTGACATGGACAGCAAGACACTTTTTAAATCTCTGCTTTCAGTCCCGCTTTCAGAGTACAATATTGACGGAAATCAGGAAAATACATGTATCGTTATCGATGGTCTTGATGAATGCGGAGATTATCAGCTGAATGAACTGGCACTGGTGATTTCATATTGTCTTGATGATTTTCCAAAATATATCCGTATATTAGTTACTTCCAGAAAGGTGGACCTGATTACCAGAATATTTGAAGGCAGAAAGTATCTGGAGCTTTCGGGTGGAAATGATGAAAATATAAAGGATGTAAAAGGTTATTTCTGTCATGTGCTTAAAAAGCAATTTGAAGACGGAACGCTTTCTCCCGAATTTCTTGACCAGCTTGTAGAAAGAAGTGAAGGTATTTTTTTGTATGCAAGTATTGTTTCAGAGGGTATTCTGAACGGAAAGCTCCTGCCGACTGAACTGGATTCTATTCCGTCAGGTATTTCCAGCGCTTTCTATTCCTGGTTCTGCTGGATGTTTTATGATGTACAGGATTACATAGAAAACTACCGTACAGCGGTCGGAATGATTGCATTTTCTGAGGAACCGCTTCCTGTTGCCGATTTAGCTAACCTGTGGGGACACAGTATGCAGGAAGTGAATGATCTGATCAGAAGATTTGGTGTACTGCTGCGAATCGAAAATAATTCCGATTTTGGAAAATCTGTAGAATTGATACATGATTATCTGAAGGAATGGCTGGCAAGCGAACAATCCGGCTACTATGGCTGCAATAAAAAAACTATCATTCAGAATATGGCACAGAAAATGCTGCTGCGGTATCAAACCGGAGAAGAATTATCATTGTATGAGATACTATATCTTTTTCCGTATCTTAAAGATGCAGATATGAAACACGAAATGTCAGAGCTTACAGCCACATCAGATTTCTTTCTTCTTGTTACCAGTACAGGCAGACATTTCCGTTATTCCGGAAATCTCAAAAGGACAGAACAATATTATGAATCTGCTCAGATGATAGCAGACTATCTGTGTGAAAAAGATCAGTCTCCGGATGCACGTTTGATGAAAAGTATATGCGATTTATGCTTTGCAGAAATTTTTGAGCTTGAAGGAAAATTTAACGAAGCCATTCAGAAGCTGTATCATTGCTTTGAGATACGCAAGCAACTCTTTCACGAAAGATGCAGTTTACATGACAGAAAATGCTTTGGTGTTATCTGTGAACGTCTGGCTGTATTTCTGTCGGATAATGGAGAGGATAAGAAAGCAAAGGATTTTTGTCTTACTGCTATCAGTACAAACGAAAATCTGTACCGGGAAACTAATTATAAGGAAGCACTTGTCAATCTTGGAAGCAACTATATTTATCTTGCAAAGCTTTGTGAAGAATCCGGATGCTTTGATGAGGAAAAGGAGGCTCTTGTCAAAGCTTTACAGCTTCGCAAAGAACAGGTTTGTAATGACGGGAACATAGTCGATCAGAAAGATCTGATGGTAGCATATTGCAGATGCTCAGAGGCATACTGGCGAGGCGGAGAAACTGAAAAGTCCTTTGAATGTGGAAAACAAGGCTTTGAAATAGGAAAAGCCATCTGTAATGATAATATCCGTACAGACTTAATACATTCAGTTGCATATGCATATTATACAAATGCAAAATGTCTGAGAAGGCTCGGAAAATACAAGCAGGCAGAGGAAATGATGCTGGAAGAAAAAAGATTTCATGAAACTCTTTTGGCAGAAAGAGGGTCTGAAATGGATAAATACTATATTGCTGTCAATTACCTTACTCTTTCACATCTTAAAATACATTCACATGAGTATGACAAAGCTGAAGAATACGTAAAAAAATCATATAATATTTTAAGGGCTATTCTTGAAAAAAATGAAAATCTTTTTTATATCAGATCCATGTTATATGTTTATTATTATTATGTAAAAATCCTGTTTGAAAAAACGGAGTATAGTCAGGCATCAGAAATGCTTGAAAAATCATTTCTGTTTGCAGACAAACTGAACAGTCAGCGTGGAAGTTATTATGATAAGGAAGATCTTGCAGCTATATATCATTTATTATCAAGACTGCAATTTATTGAAGGAAAATTTGAAGAAGGAGAAAGAAACTGTGATAAGGTCATTCAAATGCGTGAAAAACAGCTTCGTAAGAATCAGACCTGTAGCAATTATAAGGTTCTTGGTGCTTCTCTTTTAGTAAAATGCAGCTTTCTGCTCCGCAGGAAGGCTTATGACGAGGCAGAAAAGCTGTATAAAAAACGTTAGAGTACGCTATCAGGAATTATCATATCAGCAACAGTATTGAAGATATGGTATGTGTTGCAGTATGCTATATTCAGATATCTGATTTCTGTATTTCATGTGGAAACACAGAAAAAAGTCTGCAAATGCTGGATAATGCAGAAAATATGCTTATACAGATCCGTCAGATCAGGGACAGTAATGTTGAACGAGATGTGGAATTGCAGATGGCTGAGGTAAGAAAGAAAATACAGGCTTATAAAAAATGATATGCTTTTCGGAAAAGCTGAAAGCTGCGATTATTTTCTGAAACTGCTTTTAAGCTATTATGTACCAGATGAGATTACTTCCATCATTCAGGCTATTTCAGGTAACGCAAAAACATATACCGGAAAATATTATGAAAAAAATGCTAAAACGTGTTGATTTTAGTGTAAAAATGTGATACCATTTTGATGTGATATGAGAATTAATATGCTCTTTGCATTACGATAAATAATTTATTCTTATTTTGTTCATTTTTATGCTTAAAAGCTTATACGTGGACTGGTAAAATTATTATTTGCTATTATCTATTAATTTAAGAGGAAAAATTATGAAGCTGTTGATATTATCTGAAGAAGAAAATATTTCAATGATCCGTAACAGTCTCAGGGCTTCATCTCTTTTTTATGGAATTGATAACAAAGTCGAGTGCTTTACGGAAATTATTGATTCTTTTAGTCCTGAATTATTTGATGTTGTAGTAACAGACAAGTATTCATTTGAGTTTGCAGCCGATTTTTACCGTTATTCATCAGACTTTAGTAATCTGTACTTATGGATAGCAGGAATTATTGTTCCAACTGCCGATAAAGAACTTTTAGACAATGAGCTGAAAAAACAATACTCCATGAAAAACTGGCAAGCAGTAAAGGAAATAAACAGGATAAAAATGGAACTGAATTATATTACCCGAAAAGAGTATCTTGATTCCTTTCCTTCACAGTTGCAGATTGAAAGCACAAGCTTCTGTAATGCACAGTGTATTATGTGTAATCATTACTATGGAGCTAATTATGGTTCGATGGATATGAATGAAAAGATCATAGATAAGCTTGAAGAATTATTTCCTTATATACGAACTGTTATCATGCACGGAAACGGTGAACCCTTTCTCAGTAGAATGTTTGAAAGATGTGCAGACAAATACAGCCAATATGGGATAAAGCTTACAACTAATACCAATCTCTCCATTCTTAATGATTCACATATAGAAATAATTAACCGTTCTTTTGACAATATAAGAGTATCATGTGATGGATGTACAAAAGAAATCTATGAAGGAATACGTGAAAATCTGAGCTTTGAAGTATTTGAAGAGAATTTAACGAAGCTTCGTGACAAATGTCCCGATGTACAGAAAATAATGGTTTCTGTGATTATGCGCCAGAATATAGAACAGTTGCCGGAATTGGTCAGCTTTGCTGCAAATTACGGATTTGATGAGATACTATTTCTTGACCTTAGTCCTAATCTTCTTCTGGACAATGAAAAAGATCATGTAAGCAGGTTCAGATATCTTGCAGCCGAACAAAGCAGGCTTGCGCTTGCCAAAGGTGAAAAACTCGGTATAAAAGTTACTTTTCCGGATACAATAAATATCCTGTTTGACGATCCTGTAAAATGCGAAGAGGACAGAAAAAAGATACATGAGACTCCTTTTTTCAGAACAGCAGAAGAAAAACAAATTATTTGTAAAAACGCTTATTCGATAATTGGTGGAGGATATCGTTTTACAGAAAACATGAATGAATGCAGATGGGATGATAACAACTGTCCATGCAGCGGAATATGTGAATGGGTTGTGGACAAAACTTACATTGATCTTAAAGGTGATGTATTTGTATGCTGTATTAATACATCATACAGGGTAGGAAATATTTTTGAGGTTTCATCCTTCAAAGAAATATGGAACAGTGAGACTTACAGATCAATAAGAAAAATATTCTATGAAGGAAAGCTGCCCGCTTTTTGTAATAATTGTCAGTTCATACTCAATCATTCTCTTGAAAAACTGAATGTTCATCAGCTTGATGATACTTTTTTCAAGAGAAGTCAGATAAGCAGAAAATACAGAGAACATTTTGAAAATAAAATATAGTGCAACGGAGGTTGGTATGAGATTATGGAATACTGCAAAGCTGAAGTCTGTCTTTGCAAAGAAAAGATATATTAAAAGTATCATACAGCAATATGACATGGCTGATGCTGTCATCAATTCGGAGAACCAACCTTTGCTTACTCCTGAGGTGTTTGCAGAGTTCGGAATATATACGTTGAAGGATCTGCAGCTGTATCTTCATAAAAAATCTGAATATGGAGGATATGTTCGTGTTCCCTGGAAAAATAAAAATATACTGATTCCTTTTCATAATGATTTTTTTAATTCATGGCTTAGGTTTGATAATCCAAGAGTAATTGCTTTTTATAATGAATTATACGAGCATACAAAAGACAGATATCAGAATCGTACTCATTTTGATATGACGAGATTCAATATCGAAGAAGATATGCAAATGAATAACTGGAGAATGCCGACATTAGACAGAAAAATGCTGGCTGCTCCGATCAACGGATGCTGGGATAAACCGGAACTGATCTCCTGTTTTCTGGAATTTCAAGGCTATACTACAAAAAGGTTCTGCTGTCATGATGGTATCATAATGAGAGGTCACTGTTTTGCAGCATATTTTGACGGACAAAAATGGAGTACCTGCGATTCAGGGCTTACCCTTAAAGATAAAGACTTTAACAAATTTTGCAGACGTATATATAATATTCTTAAGTGTGTTCCTATTTTTAAAAATCCGTCAGCTTGTGAGCTTATCGAATATCCGGCTCCAAAACCGGAAATCTGTACTTATGAATTTATTGAAAATATTCGTAATGGCAGAATAATAATAAAAGGAAACTCAAGATAAAAATTGAGTAATAACAGGTGATAACATTTATGAAAAATATGATATTGGCGGGCGGAAGAGGAAGCAGGATATCTGACATTTGATGAATAAGGCAGTGTAACAAGAATGAGAGAAAAAACAGTTGATGATACAAGCTTTATAAACGGTGGCTTTATGGTAGTCAGCAGGTTAATCAGTCGCATACAAATATTAGGGTTTTTGGCGCTGTATGGATATTCTGCACGAAAAAGAGTATCTTACAGAACTATATGAAAAAAGGCGATATCAGATGGTTGATAGCCGATTGTAAAATGGCGAAAGGTCGTCCGCCCGCCTGCGGCGGGCGGACACCTCGCCAAAACCTGAAAAGCTTTGAAAAGCGGAGAAAAATGTAAAATTTTTAATACAAAAATCCGCATGAACAGATGATTTTAGAATTTTACAATCAGCTAATATGGTTGAAATAAGGAGAAAATATGCGTATTCTTGATCAGGATCTTATGAGGATCGATAATTTACTTACAGCAGATGAACATGACTTTTATAAGGATCAGGTTATTTTGATTACAGGAATTGCGGGTTCTGTGGGATTTGAACTTGTAAACTATCTGTTAAAATACTCTGGTGCCAAAAAAATAATAGGTATAGATAATCTGATTCTGGGATATCCTGTCTGGCTTAAAAGACTTGTAAATGCAGGAATTATAGATTTTTATTACAGGGATATTTCAACGGTCAGTCTTTCGGAAATACGGGCTTCCGAGGAAGCCTCGGTGATTTTTCACATGGCATCCGTAGCTTCTCCGGTTTCATACCGTGAGAATCCGCTTCTTACAATGGATGCTAATGTTATTGGATGCCGTAACCTTCTTGATTATTATAAGGATAAAAAAATAAAGAGCTTTTGCTATTTTTCCAGCAGTGAGATATACGGATCACCTGACATTGATCATCTTCCAACAGACGAAAGCTATGTTGGAGCTGTAAATTGCGTAGGTCCAAGATCATGCTATGATGAATCAAAACGTTTTTCGGAAACGCTTTGCTATGTATTTGCACGTCAATATGGAATGCCATGCTGTATATTGCGTCCGTTTAATATTTTCGGACCGGGAATGAAGGTAAATGACGGGCGTATTCCTGCAGACTGTGCAGCTGCGATACTAAGAGATGAAGATATTAAAATTTTTTCTGACGGAACTCCGACCAGAACTTTTTGTTATATATCCGATGCTGTGGTCTGGATTCTTAAAGCTGCTGCTAAGGGCAGATATGAGATTTTTAATATAGGTTCAGATGGACCGGAGCTTTCAATAAAGGATTTTTGCGAATTGTGTATTAAGGTAGGAAAGAAAAAAAGAAATTATACACATAGTTTTTCTTTCTGCGTATCAGATGACAAGGAATATCTGACCGATAATCCGCCGCGCCGATGCCCTGATCTGGGCCATTCTTCTGAAAGCATCGGTTTTTCTCCCACAGTTTCTGTAACAGATGGCATAGACAGATTTTTGGCTTTTTTCAATGATTACGGCGATAGATTTTTGGAGGAATGGTCATGGTAATTACAGTTATTGGTCTCGGATTTGTAGGACTCACTACTGCGTTAGGACTTGCATCAAAGGGACATACTGTTTATGGGATAGAGTCTGATAATAATAAACGAACTATAATTTCAAGCGGTAAAATACCTTTTTATGAACCATTTATGCAGCCTCAGCTTGAACAGCTTCTGAACAAAAAGCTTTTTATCCGCAGTGAACAAAGCGGTGCAGTTGAACAAAGTGAATGTGTTTTTTTCTGTGTCGGAACTCCATTCGGAACTGATGGAAGTGCTGATCTCGGTTATCTGAAAAAAGCTATATCTGATACAATGCAGTTAATTTCACCTGAACTGCATCCTGCACTTGCGATCAAATCAACAGTTCCGGCAGGTACGCTTCAGAATGATATTTCTCCCATGTTAGAGGAAATGGGATTTATTCCTGGAACAAGCTTTGAGCTGGTAAATAATCCTGAATTTCTTCGTGAAGGATTCTGCTGGAAGGATTTTATTGAACCTGATCGTATTGTTATCGGAGCATCTTCTGATAAGGGATTTGAAATACTTGAAAGGGTATACTCCGGATTTGATGCACCTATAGTAAAAGTATCGACAAATACTGCTGAGTTTATAAAATATCTGTCCAATACATTCCTCGCAACTATGATAAGCTATGCAAATGAAATGGCAGATTTTGCCCGTACACTTGGAAATATAGATATAATAAAAGCATTTTCGGTTCTGCATAATGACCGAAGATGGGAAAATAACACCATGTCGTCATATGTCTATCCGGGATGCGGTTATGGCGGATATTGTCTCCCGAAAGACACGAATGCTATGCTGTACATAGGAAAAAAATACAATAAGAATATGAAGATTCTTTCAGCTGTCATTGAAACTAACAATGAGATCCCATTACGTATTGCAGAAATCATGGTTTCATCTGTCGGTAAAAACGCTGTAGCAGGCATTCTTGGTCTTTCCTTCAAGCCATTTACTGACGATGTTCGCGATACTTCTGCTGCAAAGATAATAAGGAAACTAAACGAAATGGGGTATAAAAGGATTCTGGTCTATGATCCGATTGCACAGGAGGAATTTCTGAAAGCATATCCGGAGCTTGATGTCATTGCCTGCGGTTCTTCTGATGAAGTTGTTAACGGAAGTGATACTGTAGGTATAGTAACAGCATGGCCTGAGTTTTCTGTATATAAATCAAATCCCAAAGTTACAGACTTCAGATATATGGCTGAAAAATAATAAATGCTGGGGGCGGATTGATGAAAAATGAATTGATACTTGTCGATACTAATGACAAAGAGATCGGATATGCGGATAAGGAAGAAGTGCATGAAAAAGCTTTGCTTCATCGTGCTTTCTCTGTGTTTATTTATACTTTAAAGGAAAATGAACCGTATATGCTGATACATAAGAGAGCTTTGAATAAATATCATTCCGGTGGTCTGTGGACTAATTCATGCTGTTCACATCCCGGAAAAGATGAATCTATAGAAGCAGCTGTTTCAAGAAGACTTAAAGAAGAGCTTGGAATAAGTGCAGATGTAAAAGAACTATATTCGTTTACATACTATCACAGGTTCACGGCGAATTGTGCCGAATTTGAGTATGACCATGTATTTATTGGAAGATATGATGAAACGGATATACCGTATTCACATGACGAAATAGCCGAGATCAGATGGATCTCACTCAAAAATCTTGAAAAGAGCATTATGTCCGAACCGGATGATTATACACCATGGTTTATGATAGCCGCTCCCCGTGTTATAGAAGCAATATGGAGAGAGGCAAAAAAATGAAAACTATTATTATGATTCTGAACCTTTTCAGGGTAAAGGAATGGTATGATTCCAAGATACCAATGCTGATATCTGCTTCATATTATTTGTTTGTCAGATATCATGTACCATTTTCGCCGAATTCACTTTTTCTGTTGGCTGTATTGATATGTTTTTATAGCTTGTTTATGGCTTTCGGATATATCATAAATGATTATGCAGATATGGAAGTGGATAAGCTTGCAGGAAAGCACAAAGTAATGCATAGTATGTCAGCTAAGATGGCGCTGTTTATTGTGATATTTACAGGCATTGCCGGATGTCTGACGGTACTTGTCTATAGGTTTGATCTGATTGTTTTATTACTGCTGACAGTAATATATTTTTTGGGGGCAAGCTATTCTGCACCGCCTTTTCGTTTTAAAGAAAAGGGTGTTATGGGGCTGATTGTTTCTTCCTCTGCACAGCGCTGTATGCCATTGCTGCTTGTTTTTGTTTTGCAGAATACAGGCTTTGATATATGGCTTGTTTTCTGGATAGTGCTCAGTTTTCTTGTTGGCCTGCGCTATATTCTTGTACATCAGTATATAGACATTGAAAATGACCGGAAATCAGGTGTCAGGACTTTTACGCTGAAAAATGAAAAGATCACAATAGCTCTGATACCTTTTGTATTTATTACTGAAATAATACTGAATATTCTTCTGCTTATACCTGTGATTAAGGAGAACCTGTGGCTGATTATAGTTTTGAGCTTTTATCTGCTGCTTTCTATTATAAGATGGCGTGGAGTAAAAATAGTTTTTGGACAAAAGCCGCTTTATACTTATCAGCAAATGCCGCTTGAAGATTTTTATAATCATTATATGCCTCTATTACTAAGTATAATAATGACGATATATGATGTTCGCTGGGGTTTTCTTATTGCAGTCTGGGCAGTGTTCCTGGCAGTTACGACTGTGGTTCATATGAGCTTTCCGATAACATTTCTGATACGTTCGTTCAAATATAGAAAGAAAAAATAAAAGGGGTTGTTTATCATAGATTATAATTTATATACATCTGTATATGATCTTGATGAGATACTTGTAGGAAAGGCTGAAAAAAAGAAAATCAAAGCTGAACTCAGAAGGTGCGTTATAAATGACGAAGCTCCGAAAGGCCCCGTATACATAATGCTGAAAATATCAAACAGATGCAATTCAGACTGTGCTTACTGTGTACATGCTTTTTCAAATTCAAAGGAACTGCGCACCGATCCTGATACACAACTGCTTTTGAGGATAATACGTGAAGCAGGAGAAATGGGTGTATCAGCTATGACCATAACAGGCGGTGAAGCTCTTTTAAGAAATGATGTTGAGCTTCTTGTAAAAGAAATGCGAGATAATAAAATTACACCCGTACTTCTTACAAATGGCATTCTTCTTCCTTCAAGATATGAAAGCCTTGGAGAAGCTGGTCTGAGATATATTATTATTTCTATTGATTCGCTTGATCCTCATGTTTACAAATTACAGAGAGGCATTGATTTTTCTCTTGCCAAAGCCGGAATAGACGCTGCTCTGGCATTTAAAGACAAATACAATGACGCTCATGTCCATGTTACAGTAGTTCTTACTAAGAATAATGCTGATGAGCTTCCTTCATTTATAAAATATATGACGGATATGGGAATATATGTTCAGATAAGTCCGTATCATCATTTCAATCCTTCCGTTCCGAACACATTAAGAATAACAGATCCTGAAAAAATGTTTTCACTTACAGCAGAGATTCTTAAAATGAAACGAGAGGGAGCATTGATTGCGAATTCAAATCAGTTTATATCACATTTTCCTGATTTTTTTCTGAATAATCAGCGTATTCCCGTCGGATATAAATGTCCTGTAGGATATATGGATATGTTTATAGATGCTCACATGAATGTAAGGGGCTGTTGGGATGAAAAATATGGAAATATGGGCAGCGCAAAAGAAATGTCACTGAAAGATATATGGGACAGCAAAAAATACTGTGAAGAAAGAAAGAAAATGTTACAATGCTGCTGTGATGGGTGCTGGTACTTGTGCACCGGAGAACAGACTGCATTTATCACAAACGAGGAATTGTGAAATGAATAGCATATTAAATATATCTATTGTAATACCGACAAACGGGCGTGTCTCTCTTGTGGAAAGACTTTTGAAAAGTCTTGTTCCTGAAAGAAATTCATACAAATATGGAAAAACCGAGATAATAGTTGTTAACAGCGGAAATAATGAGGACAGCGAACAGATAAAAAAGCTTTGTAAGGATTACGATGCACAATTTTTTGAAGGAGAAAATAGTGTCAGAAAAAAACGCAACCTTGGTATAAAAAAAGCATCGTATGAAGTAATTCTATTTCTTGATTCCGATGTAGCTGCCGAACCCGGTCTGCTGAATTTACATGCGGCAAAGTATCTGAATTCTGATGAAAAAAATCTTGGAGGGGTATTCGGACTTACAAAATTTGTCGGAGAAAAAAGATGGTGGTGGAAGGTTGTTGAACAAACAACATATCTTGATTCATTTTCTTTTGCTGAGAGATTCCCTTATAATTCATGGACTATCGGAAACAATGTTTCGTTTTATAAATCAGTTTTATTTGAAGTAGGACTTTTTGAGGAAAATTTTCCTTATCCTCTTGGCGGAGATGATCTTGATCTGACTTACAGGATAACAAAAACAGGCTATCTTATAAAATCATGTCCGGAGGCTGTAACACTTCACTCAACTGAAACATGGAATCATTTCAAAGCTATTTATGACCGTACAAGACGATGGGGAAGTATGGAATACTATATCAGCAAGCGACATCCCGAAATATTTGTAAACTGTATCCCGAAAAGCTGCATAATGTTTTTATTTATGATGATCTTATGCTCTGTTATAGCTTTATGTGCTCAAAGAATAACGCCGCTTGTTTTTTTTGATTTTTGGTGGATTCTGCATTATTTTGCATTATATTTATACGACTGTATACATAAAAACGGTGGAAACCCTGTATGGTATCTTTTAGGAAAGAGTATCAGGGTATGGTATCGTCTTTATTATGAGGTTGAAAGTCTTAAAAACGGAGATTTCAGTTGCTTTCATAAAGAGATGTCCTTTTCTTTGGATCAGACAAAATTTATGCTTCAAAGAGAAATCTTTGCCCTAAAGTCGTTTTTTGTAACATTTGCAGCACTATTATGTACTTTTTTGGTAGGGAGCTTAATTATATGAACGGGATAAGTATTGTAATAATATCACGGGGACGTGTCAGACTGCTGGAGGAACTAATTATATCTGTAAAGGCTGCCCAGTCGGAGACTGAGCTTCCGACAGAATGTATCCTTGTTGACAGCAGTCTTGGAGATTCTGTTCAGCAAGTAAAAGATCTGAGTGAAAGATACGGACTCGTATATGATTATCGTGATATTACCGTATCTGCAAAGAGAAATCACGGTGCTGAAATAGCATCATATGATTATGTCCTTTTTCTTGATTCTGACTGTATAGCGACCCCCGGTATACTTAAAAGCTATGAAAGGCTTCTTAAAGAGCATCCGGATGCTGTCGGAGCTTGCGGACCGCTTGAATTTGTCGGTGATGATTCATGGATATGGAGTGTTATAGAAAAAACACCGTATACGATTTTTTTCTCAACAGCTAAATGGGGAGAGACCTTCACATGGGCTCCGACTGCGAATCTTCTTGTAAAAAAAAGCGTGTTTGAAGAAACAGGCGGTTTTGACGAAACCTTCCCGAAAAATCCGGGAGGTGAGGATGTCGATTTCGGATTGCGTATGAGTAAAAAAGGAAAGATGTATTGCTGTCCTGATGCACTTGTTTATCACAGCAAAGAAACCTGGTGTTCTGTAAAATCAATGTTCAGAAGAGTTTTCAATTATGGACGCGGTGATCTTGCACTTGCTGAAAGACACCAAAATATGGTCTGTACTTCTCTGCCTAAAAGACCTGTAATGATATTATGGGGTATTCTGATTTGTCTGATACTCGGAATATTCTGTTCGCCTTGGTTTTTTATAGGCTGTGCTGCAACACCTGTTTATGAAATCTTGTTTACAAGTATTCTCGTTAACGCTGTACAAAAACGCAGCAGATCCTCTTTAATTAAACAAATACTTATACAGCTGTTTTTTATCTGGAATGAATGCGGGTATCTTAAAGGGTGCCTGACTCAAAAAAAGCTGTATTTGAGAAACAAACAGATAATACATTTTAAACCACAGCTTGACGGAGCAGTATATCAATATTTTTTGTCAGTAATTGTATATGAAACATATACAGCAATTTTGCTATGTCTTTTTTTTGCTGTAAATTTATAGTAAATCGGGGGGTAAGTGTATTGGATAAAGGATTGAGTAATGGAATATCAGCTGTTTCCAAAGGATATTTCAATATGCCTTTTTATGAAAAAAAGTGCAGAGAGGCAGGTATTGAGCTTAATAATATAAAAAGCGAAGAAGATTTCCTTAAAATACCCTTTACATATAAGGATGATCTTAGAAAAACCTCTCCTTTTGAAAGAACTTCAACCGATAAAAGGCATATTTTCGGATTATACTCAAGCAACGGTACTACAGGAAAGAAAACATTTTATGTGTATAATTATGCAGATCGTGAAAAGCAAGCAAAATTTGTTCGGGAATACTTTAGTTCTATAGGAATGAAGAAAGGCGGACTTGGTGCTGTAATTGCTCCAATCGGAAGCCAGGTGATGGGACACTGCATGATGTGGCAGTTTGAGATAATGCAGATGGGAATGACCATTTGTTCAGATCTGACACCCGAAAGCTTACTTGAAATTATTGAAAGTCTTCCGGTGACTGATATTGCAACATTGCCCAGAATGGCTTCATCATTTTCTGAAAATACTGAATGGAGCGAAGCAGCCAAAAAATCCTCTGTTGAGCGTTTTGTTCTTGGCGGCGATTTCCTTTCGGACGCAAGAAGAAAGCTTATAGAAGAGACATGGAATGCAAGGGCATACAATAGTTACGGAATGAGTGAAGTTTTCGGGCCGCTTGCAAATGAATGTATATATCAGGACGGTCTTCATTATATTGATGAAGATATACTTATTGAAATAATAGATCCTGAAACATTTCAGCCTGTAAAGGTTGGTGAACCGGGTATCGCTGTATTTACTACACTCTGGGAAAAGGGTTTTCCGCTGCTGAGATATTGGTCAGGCGAGCTATTCAGAAAATATACTCAGCCCTGTCCGTGTGGATGTAACCTTCCCAGGCTTGAGCATATCGGTCGTGCCTGTGACTGTGTTATGATAAATAAAAAATATATTTCCCCAAAGCAGTTTGAGAATGTTGTTCTTTCTGCAGGTATAAAAAACGCTCGTGTTGTACTTGAAAATGATTTCATAGAGCTTCAGTATGATAAAATGGGACCTGCTCCTGATAATGATGTACAGGAACATCTGAAAGCATTGTTTGAGATGACTTCGCTTGTTTGCAGACCATTGGATCATGCCGGGCTTGGTCTGGAATCACTTAAACCAAAATATATAATTGACAGGCGATGAAGTGTATTGAAAGATAAAATAAAGATTTCGGTAGTTATACCGGTTTATAATGAAGAAAAATACATTGTCCGATGCCTTGAATCTATCGAGAATAATACCGTTGCACCTTATGAAATAATAGTTGCCGATGGACATTCTGAGGATAAAACAAGAGCACTTGCAAAGAAGTTTTCTGGTGTCAGGGTGCTTGACAACCCGGGACGTACTGCTGCATGCGGAAGAAATGTTGGCATAAAAGCTGCAGGCGGTAATATTATAGCATTTACAGACGGAGACTGTTATACAGACAAGAACTGGATCGGCAGTATTGAACGGGCATTTCTTGAAAATGACGTTGACGGCATAGGCGGAAAAGTAGTTGCTTCAGAAGCCGAAAATGAATATGAAGCTTTCTGGAACAAGCTTGCCTGGAGTATTCTTATGAGCTTCGGAGATGAGCAGTACATAGTCAGGGATCGCACTATGAATGATGCTTTCATAACAGCAAACTGTGCGTATAAAAAAACTCTCCTGAAAAAACTCAGAGGTTTTGATCTTTGGTTTGGAAACAATGCGGAGGATATAGATCTCAGCTGGAGAGCACTTGCATCAGGTGCAAAGCTTATGTATTGTCCTGAACCGATAATATATGCTCATGGTGTGACCTCATTGAAAGACATAAAACAAAAAAGCTTTCGCAACGGAATATCAAGCAGCAAGCTTCAGAAAAGATACGGAGGACGTATTAATTTTGACAAGAACATTTATAAAATGTGGGCTCATGAATTTCCAAATCTGTTTAAATCCGATCCGATGAAAAAGCTTGCTATTAATGAACTGACATGGCATTTGCTCGGAAAATACTATGGAAGCATAAAATACCATGTTTTTAACATATAAACGGGGAACAGAAATGAAAAGTTATTACGATGTTATTGTAATCGGAGCAGGACCTGCGGGGCTTTCATGCGGTATTACACTTGCACTTAACGGTATGTCATGTCTTATAATTGAACGTAAACATAAAATCGGCGGCAAGGTGTGCGGTGATGGTCTTTCGAGCAGCTGTATGCATATCCTCGAAACAATTTCTGTAACAGCAGAAAATCTGCTTGGATCAGGCGGCAGGCTTATACGCAGAAGTATTTCTGTCTATGGAAGCATGATCGAATGCCGCAGACTTATCAAGGCTCAGCATCATGCAGAGTATGCAATAGGAATTTCTCGTGACATATTTGATAACCTTCTCGCTGAAAAAGCAGTAAAGACCGGCTGCTGCATAGTTTACGGTCATTGTGTAAGTCAGATTGATAAAAAAGAGAATTGCTATGTTGTTGACGGGACATTTTCGTGCAGACATATAGTATATGCATGTGGTGTAAATGGCGGCAGAAATATAGGTATCCGTCCGAAAAAAAATCTGCCGGTCGGTATATCTGCCAGAGTAAGAGGACGATCAAAATTTCTTGATGATGTTTTTTATTTCCGGTTTAATGAAGAATACGGTAAAGGCTATGCATGGGTATTTCCTGTAGGAAATGAATTGTGGAATATCGGTGTGTGGACGCCGGATAAGCAGAAAAATATAAAATCAATGTATGAGCGTTATGAAAAGACGCTTTTCGAGTCCTTCTTTGAAGATCATAAATATGAGCGCAGACCAAAGGGCGCACTGCTCGGCATCGGAAAACGTGATAATAATCCGGGGAATTACATAGGTGATTGTAATTACCTTACAGATGCTGTATCTGGTGAAGGGATTTCTTATGCAATAGAATCGGGATACCGTACAGCATGTAAAATCTGCGGAAATATTCCGTCTGAGCTGTATGAGCTTCATCCCGAAGAGATATTTTGTGAAAAAACATATCTTACAGATATACCGTTAAATTCATAATTATATATAAGGAGGCGGGTTTGTGTATACTTTTGAATTACTGGCTCCTGCAGGAGAACCGGAAGCGGTTCTTCCGCTGATAGAGGCGGGAGCAGACGCAGTATATGTAGGTCTTTCCGGATTCAGCTCCCGACCAAGATCATCGGATCTTACACTTGAAGAAATCGAGCAGGCCTTGAAGGTATGCCATGAGCATAATACAGAGCTTCACGTAGCAATAAACGGATGTATTCGTGAAGTACAGCTCGATGAACTCAGACAAACGCTGGTACGTCTTGACGAAATAGGTGCTGATGCTGTGATACTTGCCGATTGGGGAATGATTTCTTTTGCGGTCGGGATTATGAAAAATACTCATGTTCATGCGAGTACACTTCTTGGAACTTATAATACCCGTACCATAAGACTATTGAAGGATATGGGTGTAAAAAGAGTTGTTTTTTCTACCAATCTTTATATTGATGAAATATCATCCATAATAAATTCTGTTCCGGAGCTTGAATATGAAATAGTTGCAGACGGTGGAATCTGCTTTAACGATAACAGGATATGTGAACTTCCGCATATCAATGAAGGCGAAAACTACCGTGTGTTTTGCAGAAATGAATATAAGCTCAATATTGACGGAAGGATCTGCGAAGCTGACAGGATATGTGCAGATACGATAAACAGTAACGAATTGTTTGCAATGTATCTTGAGCTTGGTATATATTCTTTCAAGGTTGAGGGCAGAACAGTAAATTATAAGTATGTTGTTCCAAGAATACAAAAGATGAGAAAAATGCTTGAATCAGTTTCTGATCCGGCACCCATGACATCTTCGCTTCACTATATTTCAAGGCTCAAAAACCGCATTAAAGGAGGCGGAGGAATATGAATATATATGCCGGTCTTTCTGTGTATGACGGTATTGATAAAAATGACATATCTTCATCGTTCTGTAATGGCTATATTGTCGGGGATTTATTTTGCAGTAAGAAAATGTTTTATTACGGTGAAGCAGGCTTGTATAAAACTGCAGGTATGATTTTTTCCTGCGGAAAAGAAATAATATATCAGAGCAGAATGTATCTTACTGACAGATTTTTTTCAGACGAATTATCAAAGATAAGCTTTTTGCATGATATGTTCGGATTGAGAAAAGTACTTGTTCAGGATGTTGGCTTTGCTGTATGTATAAAAGAAAAGTATCCTGAAATGATTGTAATATGGAGCAGGCTCGGAAGAAACAGAAATTCCATCATCAATCACAGTATTCCTGATTTTCTGAAAAGCATAGGTGTTGATGCTATGGAATGTGATGATCCTGAAAAGATAGGAAGAATACAGAATTATGGATTTCCTGTATATGCGGTTTATGGATCAATGCATTATAATACTCTTTCAAGAGATTGCTATAATAAATATCTTCTGAAGAAATATGATGGTATTTGTTCAAGAGAATGTATAACAAGGGAAATGTCGCTGTTTTACGGAAATTTTTCAATGACAGTAAACGGGAATGTTCTTGGCGAAAAAATAATATATAACGACAGTAATGATTTCTTTGAAACGGTAAATAAGTCATGTGATAATCTTATTGTATATGCAGGAGAAATCTCTCTTCTCAGGGAAAAATGTGATAATATAAAAAGCAAAATACAGCGGAGAGAAATAAATGAATAATATTAAACGTATTGGAAGAGGACTGTATTATCGCAGACTATTCTCAAAAAACAGAAAAGAAATAAAGAAATTATTTTCACTTCTTGCTGATGATAAGTCCAGACATACACTTGAATGTATACTGTCTGCATATAAGACAATGTTTCATGATCCCTATAGTTATCTCCGGAGAGCAGCAGATGATGATTGTAGAGAATATCATTTTACTGCCCCTGACGGATATAAGGTATACGGAACTCAGAACCCTTATTTTCTTAATGATATCTTTTCAATAAACAGCGAAACGGTGCTTCTTGACGGAGGTGCTTATATAGGAGATACTGTCAGACTGCTTGACAATGTAACAAAAGGCAGATTCAGATATATTTATTCCTTTGAGCCTGATCCTGGAAACTATCAGAAGCTTATAAGAACAGCAGAAGCGTATAAAGACAGGATAAGCTGTTATAACAGCGGCATTGATAACCATGACGGCAAAGCTTCATTTATAGAGGACGATGCAGGTTCAAGACTGTCTGAAAACGGAACAAGCATAATAAAAATAATTGATATCGGAAAATTTCTCCAAAATGCTGAACACGGAAATCCTACTTTTATCAAACTGGATATTGAAGGAAATGAACCGGTTGTTCTGGAAGCTATGGGAGATTATATTAAGAAAAACAATCCTGATATGGCTGTCAGCATATATCACAAGCTTGAAGATTTATGGGAAATACCTATACGAATCCATTCATTGAGTGATAAGTATTCTATATATATCAGGCATCAGTCTAATTACTTTACAGAAACTGTCTGTTATGCTTCGGTAAGGGAGAAAAAGCATGATTATAACGTATGATAAAAAAACAGGAGATTTCAGGATATTCAAAGGTGATAACTGCGTATATGAAAGCGTCCGTTTTGTAATTTATTGTGACGGACATCATGTTGGCGGCAGTATGGACGAAACTGCCGTTATGGCAGAGCAGAATGATTTCGGGTCATTAAATAAAGCATTTGCAGGTCCCTTTACGTTTATTGCTTACAATAAGATCAAGAAAAGTGTTGCAATAGTTCAGCATCTTTTCGGAAGCGGAACAAACTATTATCTGTATCAGACGGAGAGAGCATATTATTTATCTGATTCATTGAAAAGCTTTCGCAGATATGAAAATTTTGAATACAAGCTTAATGACATGATGCTGCCACATTATTTTTATAATGGTTTTCTTCCCGGTACACATACACTTATATGCGGCATAAGAAAGCTGCCACCGGGTTTTGGTATGAAAATATCCAAAAGCGGAGCAGAGCTTTTTTCTGAACCTTATCCGCAGCTGAAAAATGATCTTTCAGAAGATGAAGCAGCAAATGAATATTACAGGATAATACCTGAGGCAATAGACAGATGCATACCGGACAGGGAAGAGTATTCATTAGCAATTTCAGGAGGATATGATTCTAATTGTATACTTCATTATATAAAACAGATGAACCCTGAAGTTAATATAAATGCTTTTTGTGTAGGCGGAACAAAAGGAGTTGATGAGACTGCTGTATCACGCAGTATTGCTGCTCAATACAGCAGAGTAAGCTTTCAGTGTTCATTTGTAGAAAAACATACAAGAGATAAGCTTGACGATATTGTCAGACGATTAGAGGGAAGCGTATATGAAAGAGGAATATTTCTTCAGTATGAGCTTGCAGGAATGCTTTCAGAAAGCGGAACAGATCATATAATCTGCGGTGAATGTGCAGATCAGGTTTTTAACTGCAATTTGTTCAATAAAGCAACAGCAAAAACATTTTTTTATAATTATGAAAAGAATCCTTATGATATGGGTGCGATGGTCATTTTGAAGAAGAATGTACTGATGTTAAAATCATTTGGAATAAATGGATATTATCCTTTTCTTGATAGTGCTGTGATTGAATTTGCAGGAAGAATTGCGCATTTGAATGGTACAACGAAGGAACTTCACAAAAAGCTTTGCCATTCTGCGCTGACTGACAGCATAGGCAGTAAAATTTCAAAACAAGGCGGCTCTACATCACTGTCACCAATGTTTGACGACGGCTTTGATATTGTCGGAGAAATACACAGAAGTAAATTTTTTGATCCTGATTTCATGCTTTTAAAAACATATAATATGGACGAAGCTCTTAAAGACTATTATTTGTCTCTGGTTTGTCTTGAGTCATTTGAAAAACAATTCTGTGACAGATAGTCGTCGGCACTCTTGCGGTTCATACTTCAAATGAGCTGTCAGAGTGCTTTTGCTTTGTAAAAATGCAGAAAAGTGTAGCCGTGTGCTGTGTGGGCATTGTATAATAACCTCAAGGCGTAAGCGGTTTCGTCGTCTTGCGCCGTCTCAACTGACGCTAGAGAGAACATTTAATAAATTTTTTTATTATATGCGCATTGCAGCGCAAATTTGTTGGAATTTATGGTATAACAACCGCCCGCCGTAATCGGTTTCGGCTATGCCTCAACCGACGGCTGAGCGAACGTTTAATAAATTTTTTAAAATAGTTTTTATCGGTTAAAATTTATGGTATAACAACCGCCCGCCGTAAACGGTTTCGGCTATGCCTCAACCGACGGCTTTGCGAATGTTTAATAATTTATTAAAATAGTTTTTATTAGGTGAAAAATCAGGGCATAATAAGGCGGTATCTATATTATAAGAAATATTTAAACAGACTTTCAGGAGGTCATTGTCATGGGAAAGAAACAGTATTTTAAGGGTAGTATAGTAATCGGCGATCCATCTTAATTTCGTAAATTCTGAAAGTGATTGGAAATTGTGTGAATTTGGTGAGCGATTAGATAAATTAGGCTTTTCAGATTATTTGTTTATTGAATTTCCGGATGATCCTCAAGTAATAATTAATGAAAAAACTCATGAAATATTAGGCGGTATATGTCAAGACTCCGGTATTATTTAGGTAGTATATAAAAACGAACTTGAATCTTACAATCCTGACTACGAAAAATTCTTTTTCAGTAAGAATAACAGAACAGTTATCAATGATTTTGAGGGAGAGATAGAATATAGAACCGTACCGGTTGATATCAACGGATATTCAGATACAGACACGATAATTACAGGAAACGGAAATATCACATTCAAGTCATGTTACGAAGAAGATATGAAATAATATATCTGTTCTAAATTCTTATTTTTCTTGCTGAAAACAAAAAAACTTAGTAGTAACCGACCCCTGATTATTACTACTATTTTACTACTAATAACTTCCGCATTTTGCTCCGTTTTGCATGGGATTGTAATTTTCGCCCCACTCTGTCAAAGCAAATACAAACCCCTGACACCCTCGCAAAATGCGGCTTTTTATGCCATTTTACAGCAATCTGAGAAAGGATTTTTATATGATAAAAGTAATGTTCTTCTGTCACGGCAGAAGTCGGGGGGTGAGATTTACTATCCGCTGAACTGCGGCATTGTGTTTCAATACTTTGCATTTACACATAGACATTTCTACTGTTTTACTACTAACGGAAAAAGTAAAAATATGAAGTGTCATATTCGGTTCGCTTCCGATAATAGCCCGATACAAAAACTCTACCGTACCCGAAAAATCGGACAAACGGTGGAGTTTGTTTATTTTATCAAATCCTCAGATAAAATTCGTAAATTTCTTTGCTTCATATTCCGGAGGACAGACATTGTTCTTTTTGCCGGTTTCAATAGATTTAAGCACCCACGCCATATTTTGTCCGAGAGTACGCATAGTCTGCAAACCTTCCTCGTCCTTTCGCACATCATCAGTAGTAAAACCGTGAACCTGGTTCCAATACTGTGAGCCGACCACGATCATATTTTCCATCAGATAATACTGATTGAGCCTTTCAAATGCCGATGTAGCACCGCCTCTGCGGCAGGACACAACCGATGCCGCTAACTTTCCAGCGAATTTTTCATCAGGAACGCTGAAAAACAATCTGTCCATAAATGAAGTAAGTCTTCCTGTCGGACCGCCGTAATATACAGGAGAACCGAAAACAAAGCCGTCATACTCGTCGATCCTGCTGCCGATCTCATTGACCTGATCGTTAAAAACGCATTTTCCGCTTGTCTGACATTGGAAACAGGCAATACAGTCCGGTATAGGCTTTTTACCAAGCCACAGGATCTCAGCTTCTACTCCGTTTTTTTGTAATGTATCTGCTATCTCCCCCAGTGCCGTTGCCGTGCAGCCGTGTTCATTCGGACTGCCGTTTACTAACAAAATTTTTGCCATAGTGATTGTCCTCCTTATCGGTAAATTATACTGAATATTATAATTGCTTGCTGCTACTTTCAAACGGATTGGAATAATCAAAATAACATCATATAAAAGTGCAGCACAAACATTATTTGAGCTTTAATGATTATATAGGAATGGATATTACTGCTTATTTCATTCGATTGATAAATCAGAATTTATGTGTCTTTTCTAACTATTTCTGCAATAGCTTTATTTCGATATATCAAATCATTGCGAACAGTAAATCCCATTTTATCCCAGAAGACATTTCCGATTTCATTTCTATCAAAAACAACCAATGCCACCTTGTTAATTCCAATTTTTTGTAAAGCAGCCATTGCAGTTTCTACAAGAGTTTTTGCAATACCTTGTTTTCTATATTGCGGATTTACGGCTGTATGATATATATATCCTCTCCTACCGTCGTTTCCAACTATGATTACTCCAACAATAACATTTTCTATTTCAGCGACAAAACAGGTTTCGGGATTTCTATGGAGAAATTTTTCTATCCCCTCTTTTGAATCATCAAGATTATTTAATCCCATACCCACACAGGACATCCATAGTTCATATACTTTTTCATAATCATCAATCGTCATTAAACGTATACTCATATATACCTCCACAAATTCCGATTTATGCTACAATGATTATACCAAAAAACCATCTTCTTGTCCATAAAAATCTCCGGAAAGCCATAGAGCCGTCCGGAGTTTTTGTTTATGCTGTTGTTTTTCAAGCACTAAAATTATTTTTTCATCAGGTCCTTGCCTGCGTTCCATGCCTTGCCGACCTTTTCACCGCAGATATAGTAACCGTGTTGGAACTGGTCAAAAATCAGGGAATTCAGCTTTTCGGGAACGACCTTGCCCTTTTCGTCGAGGACAGCTTCCTCAGCCTGTGTATTGACAATTCTGCCCACGATCGCATACATATTTTCCGTGTTAATGACCTCCGCAAGCTCACATTCCATTACAAAAGGAAATTCCTCAATGATCGGTGCATTGATATATTTTTTGCGGCTGATAGTTGACTGCCGTGGGAGCAAGCTGAGCAGCTTTTAAAATCAGGTCGATTTTTTCCTGCTCTACCGCTTTGTCTGAAAAGGAACGGACGGAATAACGTTCCTGTGCAGGCTTTAAAAAATCCATACTATCCTCCGTGATTATGAATATTGATGAAATACCTTGGCTATGATCTTCCAATTACCGTCCTCTTTGATAAGGCTGTGAAAATCGGTAAAGGAAAGTCCGTGCCAGTCCTCCAGTGTAACACGAGCAACGGCGGCTGTACCCTCAATGCTCAGTACATCGACCCTTGCTTTTGTCTGGGGAGCTGCACCAAAAGCATCAACTGCACCATAAAGAGCTTCGATCGAGCCATGGTAATACTCGCCGTTAAGGTAGCCGTACATCAATGCATTATCTGTAAAAGCAGGCTTCATAATCTCGCTTTTTCCTTCCTTGCAAGCATCCGTGTACATTTTTATAGCTGCCAGCACTGCTTCGTAATCTGCTACTTTGATTTTTTCCATGATAAAATCTCCTTTTAGAATAAATTAACGATTGACATTTCTGCCGTTCTTATCTATAATTATAACAAGAATTATAAAAAATACAAGAACGCACATTTTTGTAATATACTATCCTTTTGTATAGTTAGGAGAATCAGAAATGAATATAGAAAAAATCAGGAATTACAACTGCCCTGTGGAGGCTGCCATGGATGTGATAGGGGGAAAGTACAAGGCACAGATCGTGTATGAGCTGATCGGCGGCACAAGACGCTACAACGAGATTCAGCGTGCTGTACCGCAGGCAACACCGAGAATGCTCAGCAAGCAATTGAAGGAGCTGGAAGAGGACGGCGTCATCAATCGTGTGCTTTATCCTGTTGTGCCGCCAAAGACGGAGTATTCCCTTACCGAATTGGGAAAGACCCTTGTACCGATCGTTGAAGCCCTTTGTAAATGGGGAGAGCATTATTTTGAGCTTGCTGGTATTCCTGTTCCGTGTGATTGAATGGTATATTCAGATGGATGTTGCTTATGTGTAAATTAATAAATACTGTGCCCGGACGATTCGAGTGAACTGTCCGGGATTTTTATATTATTTACTCATCTGTTTCAACAGGAATATCCTTGAGCTTCCTCGCCGGTACACCGCCCACAACACAGTTATCGGGAACATCTTTAGTAACGACCGCACCTGCAGCGATCACCGACCCATCACCGATCGTTACTCCAGGAAGAATGGTAACATTCGCACCGATCCAGACACTCGCACCTATCTTAACCGGTTTAGGCAATAGGTTTGCACGCTTTTTAGGATCCATATGGTGGTTGAGTGTAGCAATGACCGTTTTCGGCCCGATCAGTGTACCTTCGCCTATGGTGATGCCGCCCTGATCCTGAAACTGACAGCAGGCATTGATAAAAACGCCCTTGCTGAGCTTGAGATTCTTTCCGCAGTCGGTATAAAACGGCGGAAACATATAGGCACCCTCAGGAAACTGTCTGCCTGTCAGTTTTTCCATCAGGTCTTTTATTTCGTCAGGAGAGTGGTAAGCATTATTCAGCTCGGCAGTTATTTTCATTGCTTCATTTGAAAGATAAGTCATATACTGATGTACCTCACTGAATGCAATGACCTCTGCACCGCTGTCCATTATTTTGATAAATTCTTTAGTATTCATATTGACCTCATTCCTACTTTAATGATAATGTAACCGAAATATCTGCTGCGATCGCAATACAGTAGCTGTTATTATAACGAATGTGTTCTTTGTTGACCTTATCGCTGAGTTTTGTAATGAGGAATACTGCAGTAAGTTTTTTGCAAAAGATGCTGCACCCAGCGGTATTCCTGAATATCCCCGAACAGTAAAAGAACCGGAGCGTGTGTGAAAGCCGGGCTATAGAATAAAACGGTATTTTGTTCTATAGGATAATGTGTACCGTATCATAGCTTTTGCAGCTTTTTTGTAAACACATCCACAAATGTCTGATACCTGTCCATCTGAGTAGCATCAAGCAGCATTTCCGCAATTTTCAGCGCACGTTCAAGCAGCAGCTTTTTGTCCTTCAGCGGTGTCATTTCGTGCATGGCGATTTTGAACAGACTGACTGCAAGACCATCGAAAGCATCAACAGTTGAAAGCTCTGCTGCAAGCTGTTCACTGAGTTCAAGGTCTTTATGATACAGTCCGAGCGCACGTTCAAGATTCTCCCGCCCGCCAAGCCGTTCGTAGATGTCGGCG
>CACWVH010000007.1 GCA_902764235.1 uncultured Ruminococcus sp. | reverse complement strand
GTCGCGATTCACGGCTTGGTCAGCCTGATAAAGTTTTTCCCGGGCACCGCCAAGCTTATTCAGCCTGAACTGCATCAGAATTATTATCAAATGCTGATTGCCAATTAATTTACTCTTACAGTGTCATTTTTGAGTGGTGGTCGGTATGCTCTTGTCCACTGACAAAAGACTTCCCCTCGGCGGAAGCTGTCAGCTCAGCTGACTGATGAGGGGCAAAAAGACGTAACACTGTCCCCCTCATCCGGCTCTGCGAGGCTGAATTTCCCCGAGAGGAAAGACTCTAAGCTTTCTTGTCAGCTGATTATTGCACCCACAAAACCCTCAGAAGAATTTAAGGAATCACTGAATAAATCACGCCTTACGGCTCAGCACCTGTCTTGCTTGCCATTTTTCCGTCATCTTGCCGGCGTGCCGCCGGTGTCGCGACGCGCTATCGCTTCACTACGTTTCGCTCTGGGGCTTGACAACCGTCAGGTTGCCTGCGGTCTTTTTGCACAACCTGACGAAAAAATTGCTGACGCAATACAGGCACTGGATTTAATCAGTGCTTCCTTAACACTGACTAAGCTTTGCTTTAACTATACGCACATATCAATAATGCTTCCTGTCTTTAATTTTTACGTATTCCCTGAATAACTCCAGACATTCGGTGCGGTTCAGTTCAAAGGCTCCTACCTTCGTCCCTGAAAAAAGGTCAGTATCCCTGAATCCGATGGAATCAGAATCCGAGACCGTACAGCCGTAATAAACATTTCTGATATTTGCCCAATGGATAGCTGCATCACACATCGGACAGGGCTGGGCAGTCGTATAAAGATCACAGCCGGACAGATCAAATGTCATAAGACCGGCACAGGCATCTCTTATTGCCATCATTTCACCATGACAGGTAGGATCGTTTCTTCTGATGACCTCATTGTGACCCTTACCGATGACTGTATCATCTTTTACAATCACACAGCCAAAAGGTCCTCCGTGTCCCGATCTGATACCTTTTTGAGCTTCTTCGAGTGCAAGCTTCATATATTTATTCATCTTACATCACCTCTGTATATTTCTTATCATACAGCAATTTACTGTTATAGATAATTATATCACGGTATATTAAAAAACAGACACAGCGTTCTTTTTTATTAATGTAAATAAATTGTAAATTTTCATCGTATATAACTATAATCAGCCGACACGCAAGTTCTGAACACAGAGAGCAGCGATAGCGCGTCGCGACACCGGTTAGTGTAAAATATTTCCGGGACTTTTAAAACAGAAATGATGTCAGCAGCTCAGGCTCAAAAAATCTGGCGGTGCCCGGAAAAACTTTATCAGGCTGACTAAGCCGTGAATTGCGACACCGGCGGCACGCCGGGGTTTTACTTGATTGCTTGTTTGTTTTGTGATAGACTATTATTATAAGGAAACACTCAATAAATAGCATTTTGAAATCAGAACGAGCCCGGAAGTCGTCCTGCGTGGTGCTTCGCCCTACACCCCCAAACACCGATTAATGAATTAATCAGCGTCTCAATAATTCAGCTTTTCTGAATAATATCATAAAGGAGAGAAACATATGCAATACAAAATTATCAGTGATTACAGAAACAACGACGAACTCAGACATTCATTCAATGAGCTTGCTGAAAAAACATTCGGTCTCAGCTTTGAGGGATGGTATCAAAGCGGCTTCTGGAATGAAAAGTACATCCCCTATTCCATACTTGCCGACGGCAGGATAATATCAAATGTCTCCGTCAATATCATTTACTGTAATGTCTGCGGCAGACAAAAACACTATATCCAGCTCGGCACAGTTATGACAGACGAACAATTCAGAAATCAGGGCTATTCACGTATCCTCATGGAAAAGATCCTTTCTGATTATTCAGATTGTGACGGTATATTCCTTTTTGCAAATGATGAGGTTCTTGAGTTCTATCCGAAATTCGGCTTCAGCAAGGCTGATGAATACCGTTTCCGTACTGCTGTGAATACAAACAAACCTGCCTGCGTTACTCAGCTGCCGATGAATGACAGCAAAGACTTTTCAGAATTCATCAAAATCAGACAGTCTCATATAAGCCGCAGTCCTGTAAAAACCGATACCGATGATCTTATGATGTTCTATCTTACCCAGTTCATGCAGGAATGTGTTTACAAGGTAAATGACGCTGACTGCTATGTGATCGCTGAAAAGGATGATGACACACTGACAATATACGATATCCTTTCAAAAGAGCCTGTCGATCCCCGTGCGATCTGCGAATGCTTCGGAAGTGAAATCAAAAATGCTGTTTTTGCATTCATTCCTGAAAATAACGATTCTCTTGAAAAATACCTTTTTAAAGAAGAGGACACAACATTCTTTGTATCAGGTGAAGCTCTTATCTCAGAGCTTGATGAGATACTGTCCTTCCCGGCTCTGGTTCATGCATGATCTGAAAGGCGTAGCTTTATAAATAACATGATATGACAAATACCTGAATCTTTTAACTCAACTATAACTGTTGTAAATATACGGTAATAATGCGTTATTCTATACATCATCAGTCATTCAGGCACTCCCCCGTAAATTGCAGCTTTTCCGCCTGAACAGATCAAAGCCCGGTATTATTTTAAGCTTTTCCATCAGCTTCACGGATTCAGGAAATAGTAAGAGGTGTATATTATTGTGAAAAATGAGAATAATTCAAGAATGAAAATCGGAAATGATAAGAAAAACAACAGCAGACACCGGCGCGGAATAGTAAGTCTTTTCGTACTTATAATCTGCATTATAATCATTGGGTTTGCAGTATTTTACGCTTATGGTCTTATACTTATGCTATACGGTGACACACCGAGATGAGGCCGGGCAGTAATCCTGTCTGAAAATTTCCTGCGCTGTTGCTCAGGCTCTGTGCTGCTCCCACTGCCCTGCACCCCATTTTTCACGGTAAGCTCCGGCTTTGAGCTTTTCCAGAAACTCATTCTGAGCTTCTGTTCCGGCAGTGGCAAAGCGGATAAAGACATCCTGCCAGTCATCCGGGAAGGCTGTACCGGATTTTACGAAGCCTCTGCGGAAGTCGCAGGCATTGTAGTCATCTCCGCCGCTGACAGTCTTCGCAAAATTCTTTACATCCCCGAAGGTCCACTTCATTATCTTTACTGCTCCGGCTTCTGACTCTGACTGCCTGATATCTCTGTTTACATTTTTTTCAGGCAAGCCGGTGTCGCAGTCAGCGGCATCCGGCGCAGCCGCTTTCTGTCCTTCTGTATGTATATATATCTCCGAAGGAGATATATATACATTCTTTCTTTTTTCTACTGTTGTTAGCTGCTTGTCAGTTGTTTGTCGTCTGCTTGTTGATCGTTTGTCAGAGCTTTGCTGCCTGCTTGTTGTTCTGTTTGCTGCTGTCCTGATATTTATCGTAGTTTACCACAGTAATTATGCGGTTTTTGTTCGTACTTTTGCTTGTCAGCTCTCCTGTTGATATCAGGTGTTTAAGCGCTGTTCTTGTCTGTTGGATTGTCAGCCCCGTTTCGTTTGACAGCGATCCCAGACTTGTTACAAAGCTGCCCAGCTTTACTGTATTGCTCTGATATTTTTTGTCCTGAAATTTGCTTTCAGCAGGCAATGCAAAAACAGCGTCTTTGTATTGATATCTGTGTACCATTCCCGATCCAGAATCTTACGGCTGATCTTTATAAAACCTTCAATGTACATTTTTTAACCTCCGCTTTCATATTAAAGAACCCTTCCAAAAGTCCCTTTGATTTATTGATTATTTGACCCCGGAAGGTCAACTCCGGTATTATTTTTTTACTATGTCCTGAATCCGTGAAATTGTGGAAAAGATTTTATCCAGGCGTCAGGCGCCCGAAGGAAGTGCCCTAGGGGTGCGGGCGCAGCCTGTCTGACGCCGTCCCCTTAATTCTCCCCCTCCCTCCGGGAAGGGGCAGGGGGATGGGCTTGGAAAGCTGCACCATACTGGTGAGGGACAAAATGCAGGAAAACTTATAAAATCACGCTTCATCGCCGGAATTACTCAATCAATTAAAAAACGAGTTTCACGGATTCAGGTATGTTTATAGGAAGTTCAGAATATCTGAAATTATTGTTTTTCCTGAAAAGCGATTTAAGGATTTTTTAATAATTGACACTTTATAATTTAATTACACCTGAATCCGTGAAACTCATTATTGATTGTTCTGAAAAACCCAGAGATAATGCGTTGTTTTATGCATTTCAGGGCGGCAGGCGTGCTGCGCACGCCTGCCGCCTGGCTGAAATGAAAACCCGGAAGGTTTAAAAAAAGATTTAATTCAATTTCACGGATTCAGGTTACAATAAATCACAGGAGGGAACATTATGTATCTCGGTATATTAAAGCGTGATCTGAAAAGAAAGAAAACCATGAATACCATTCTTCTGATATTCATGATCCTGTCTGTAATGTTTGTTTCGTCAAGCGTCAATACAATGCTGTCTGTTATGTCGGCAACCGACAGGTTTCTTGATCTTTCGGGGGCAAAGGATTATTTCGTTGCAACTATCGGTTCAAAGTCAGGTGAAAACGCAAAGAATAAGCTGAAAGCCCTTGACTGCGTCAGCTCGATAAAAAGCGAAAGAATTTTTTATCTTAATGAAAACTCTGTCAGATACAAGGGCAAAACAGCTGAAATATCCTCCAACGGAGTTCTGAACTGTGTAGATGATATCAGTATAAAGCTTTTTGATTCGGATAAAAATGAGCTTACCGCTGTCAATGACGGAGATATCTATGTCAAAAACTCCTTTCTTGAAAAAAACAATATCCCTGTGGGGGCTGAAATAAAAGTAACCTCCGGCGGTTATTCGGGAAAGTTTGTCATAAAGGGTACAGTTCTTGATGTACTCTTCGGCTCTGAAATGGCGGGCACTCTCAGATTTGTAATCAGCAGGAATGATTTTGACAAATTCGTTCAGAGCAGTCAGGATGAACGTTTTGAAATGTACAAGGGTACTATCTTCAATATCTCAACGGATGATCTCAGCAAGGTGGAAAATACTGTCAGCGGTATTGACGGTGTTGCTTTTACAGGTACCAGAGAGGTCATAAAGCTGACATACATAATGGATATGATAATTGCCGGTGTATTCCTTATTGTGAGCATCTGTCTTATAGTAATTTCTCTTGTGCTTCTGAAATTCACTATCGGCTTCACAATCAGCGAGGAATACCGTGAGATCGGCGTTATGAAGGCTATCGGAATCCGTAACAGCAAAATCCGGACACTGTATATGATAAAGTATATTGCTATGGCTGTTGTCGGCGCTCTGATTGGTTTTGGCTGCGGTATACCCTTCGGCAATATGATGGAGGCTCAGTCCTCTAAAAACATTATTACAGGTCAGAGCAGCAGCTTGTTTATCAATATTATCTGCTCTCTCATCGTTGTACTTATCATAGCTTTCTTCTGCCGTCTCAGCACAGGAAAGGTCAGGAAATTTACTCCGGTTGACGCTATCCGCAGCGGAGAAAGCGGCAAGCGCTACAAGAAAAAAGGTCTGCTCAGCCTTTCAAAAAGCCCTTCCCGACCGGTATTATTTATGGCTGTCAATGATATCCTCAGCGGTTTCCGCCATTTCGCTGTTATGACTGTTACCTTTATTGTCGGTATTCTGATGATAACGGTGATACTCAATACGATCTCCACTCTGCAAAGTCCGAAGCTCATCTCATGGTTTTCTATGGCTGAATGTGATGTGACACTGGAGGACAAGGCAAGCTCGGAAAAATATAACCGCCCTGACGGTCAGAAGCTCAGGAGAGAATATCTTGAGGAAATGGAAAAAACACTTGCCGATAATGATATACCTGCTGAATGCTTTGCGGAATCACTTTTTAAGCTTTCGACTCAGAACGGCGAAAACAAAGCAGTTTCCCTTGCCTTTATCGGTTCAGGCACAACAACAGATCAGTATGCATATATTGAGGGAACGCCTCCGGAAAACACCGATGAAGTTGCCCTGAGCTTTATCACTGCTGAAAAGCTCAAAGTCAGTATCGGAGACAAGGTCACCGTCAAAACCGGCGGAGATAATGAGGAATTCATTGTAACTGCGCTGTTTCAGTGCATGAACAACATGGGTGAAGGAATCCGTCTGAATGAAAAGCTTGAAATGGACTTTTCAAAGGTGCTCGGATATTTCAGCTACCAGATAAAATTTACTGACGATCCCACAGGCGCTGAGCTGAACAGGAGATATGAAAAAATCATGGAGCTTTATCCTGACTATACCTTCCGTACCGCAGGTGAATATGTGGATTATTCTATCGGCGGAGTTGCAGGTGCACTGAGAGATACAAAAAACTTTATAATTATGATCGTTATGATAATAAATATTCTTGTTGTCGTGCTTATGGAGAAATCCTTCCTGACGAAGGAAAGAGGCGAAATTGCACTGATGAAGGCTATCGGCTTCAAAAACCGCTCGCTCATTCTGTGGCAGACGCTGCGTGTTGCAATTATCATGGCAGCAGCTGTTCTGATCGCAGTTCTTTTCACAGACCCTGCAAGCCAGCTTGCAATTGGCGGCATATTTAAAATGATGGGTTCAAAATACATCATTTTTGATACGAATATTTTAGAAGCGTATATTATCTATCCCCTTGCTGTATTTGCGGTGACCGTACTTGCAGCTATGATAAGCGCTGCCGGAATCAGAAGCATTTCTTCTCAGGAAGTAAATAATATTGAGTGAGGTAATTGATATGAAAAAAATACTTGAAGTAACCGATCTTTGCAAAACCTATGTTATCAACAAAAGACAGAATAATGTTCTTCGCAATGTCAGCTTTTCTGTAAATGAAGGCGAAATGGTGGCTGTGATGGGTCCCTCCGGCTCCGGCAAGTCCACACTGCTGTATACTGTGTCAGGCATGGACAGCATGACAGCCGGTAAGTCTGTTTTCAACGGTCAGGATATCTCAAGGCTCAGACCGGATGCTCTCGCTGAGCTCAGACTTCTTGAAATGGGCTTTATCTTCCAGCAGATGTATATGCTAAAAAACCTCAGCGTTCTTGACAACATCCTCCTCCCTGCACGTCAGTCAAAGAAAAATACCCTTTCCCCGAAGGAAAAGCTTGAATACGGCAAGGAGCTTATGAGAAAGCTCGGTATAATTGAGATCGCTGACAATGACATAAACGAGGTCTCCGGCGGTCAGCTGCAAAGAGCCTGCATCTGCCGCAGCATGATAAACAACCCGAAGATGATCTTTGCTGACGAACCGACCGGCGCTCTTAACCGTTCAAGCTCTGACGAGGTCATGGACGAGCTTTGCAAGCTCAACAGCGAGGGCACGACTATCATGCTTGTCACCCATGACGCAAAGGTCGCTGCCAGATGCTCCAGAGTGTTGTATATCGTTGACGGCAATATCAAAGGAGAGTATAATAATACAGAAGCCGATGTCCGCAGGCGTGAAAGAGCTCTTAACAACTGGCTGCTTGAAATGGGCTGGTAAGCAGACACGGCTTGAGGACTTTAATTCAGGGGATTTCTCGCTCGGCGGAGGGTGACCAAGGGCAATGGCGTCAACTTAACAAAATTCAAAGTTTCGCTCAAGCCTTTGAAAAAGTCCCTGCGAAACTTTAAATTTTTGACAATTGGGACTTATTCAATCTTAATTTGATGCTTATTATTAGTCGGGAGTTATGAATTATGACAGATATTCTTGTTGTTGAAGATAATTTGGAGATGGCAGCTCTGCTGTGCGATTTTCTGAGGGCAGAGGGCTACAGCGTTCAGCACTGCGACAGAGGTGAAAATGCCCTTCTGTTTTTTGAACAGTCCGGCACAAGGCTCGTTATTCTGGATATACTTATGCCCGGTCTTGACGGCTTCGGTGTGTGCAGGAAAATCAGGGAAAGCTCTAATGTTCCGGTTATCATCGTCAGCTCAAGGACGGAAAAGAATGATAAGCTCAGCGGTCTTGTTCTGGGAGCGGATGATTATATCGAAAAGCCGTATGATATTGATATACTGCTTGCAAAGATAAAGGGCATTTTTCAGCGGAGGTATAATTCAGATATAATTACTGACGGTTTTCTTAAACTTGACAAAAGTAAACGCAGGGCATACAAAAACAATGCTCCGGTGGAGCTTAACGTGAAGGAATTCGATCTTCTTTGTCTGCTTATGGAAAACGCCGGGAAAACTCTCAGCAAGGATTATCTCTTCAATGAGGTATGGGGCTATGACAGCTTTTCTGAACCTCAGACACTTACGGTACATATCAAATGGCTGAGACAGAAAATAGAAAACGACCCTAAAAAGCCTGAACATATTCTGACTGTCTGGGGAGTCGGCTACCGTTATGAGGGAGGAAAAACATGAAAGCTTTTTTTCGTCTGCTGATTATTGTGACAGCTGTTCTGGCTGCTGTAATGGTCAGTGCTGATCTGATACTCAGTAATTATGACGCTGACATTGACAACGGACGACCTTATCGTGTCGAAGCGCAGAGAATAGCTCATAAAATAGAAACCGGCGGGGATTACAGCCTCGCCGGTTACAGCTATATTATTAATGTGGAAAAGCTTGATGACGGTTTTTCAGATGGGGACAGCGATTATCTGATAAAAAATATCAACGGTGTCCTTTACCGTTTTGATTACATAAGGCCCTCCGGAAAAGGTAATACCGTTATGATCTTCAATATCTGTTTTTCAGCGGCTGCCTTTATAATAATTGGTATTCTCATTTATATTTATTTTCAGATCATACGTCCATTTGAAAGCATCAGCAGCTACCCCGAAGAGCTTGCAAAGGGTAATCTGACTATTCCGCTCAGAGAACAGAAAAGCCATTATTTCGGGAAATTCCTGTGGGGGCTTGATCTTCTGCGTGAAAAGCTGGAAAGCCGCAGGCTCGCTGAGCTTGAGCTTCAAAAGCAGAACAAGACAATGGTGCTTTCCCTTTCCCATGATATCAAAACGCCGCTGGGCGTAATAGAATTATATGCAAAGGCTCTGGAAAAGGGGCTTTACAGGGACGAGGATAAGAAAAAGGAGATCGCAGTGAGCATCAATTCAAAATGTGAGGATATCAGAAAATATGTGGACGATATCGTAAGGGCTTCCGGCGATAATTTTCTCCATATTGAGGTAAAGGTCGGGGAATTCTATCTGTCTGAGCTTGTGGATAGTATCCGGCTGTTCTACAGCGATAAGCTGCGGCTTCTGAAAACAGAGCTTATTATGAACGAGTTTTCAGACTGCATTCTCAGCGCGGATATTGACCGTTCTGTGGAGGTGCTCCAGAATATTATCGAAAATGCCGTCAAATACGGTGACGGAAAGCGCATAACCCTCTCCTTCTCCCGTGAAGAGGACTGTCAGCTTATCACTATCACTAACACGGGCTGCATGCTCCCGGACCCGGAGCTGCCGCATATCTTTGACAGCTTCTGGCGCGGCTCAAATTCCGGTGCGCAGACAGGAAGCGGTCTGGGACTTTATATATGCAGGACGATTATGAATAAGATGAACGGCGGTATCTTTGCTCAGATCATTGACGGCAAGATGTCAGTTACTGCTGTTTTTCCGATGAAATAGCTTTTTCACTGCTCTAAGAGTCGTCTTTCAGTCACGCAAGTAACTAAAAGACGGAGAGGTTAATTGCACTGTTTCATGTCAAAGGTAAAGCGCGGATGTATTGTTTTTTCAGAGATCATCAATAACGCAGATCGCTCTCACGCCATTCAAAGGAGATTTTGCTTACTGTGCTGTAATCGGCTGAGCTCAGAAATTCATCTGCCTGAGCCTTGCTGTTGAAGGTCAGTATCTCGTATATTTTCTCGAATTTTTCGGTACTCAGATCATATCTTCCTGACGGCAGCGGACGGATAAGGCAATTTTCATTTACGGGGTCGGGGGTAAATTTACCCTCTGTAATAAGCTCTCTATTCTTTTTCATGTTTGACACATCGAGCGTATAGCAGTTCAGATAAAGATAATTGCCTGCTATATCTGCAAATCCCTGATAAAATTGTTCCACAGAAGCCGTGTTTTCTATCATCACCTCTGATTTGCCGCTGCCTGAGTCTGCCTTATTGATCTTATATCCTGATCCGGCTCCGGTAATACTCTGGAAATATACTTTTTGTGCATCTGCATCCAGGCAGTATGAATGGTAAACCGCATTACCTGCATTATTCAGATCAGCAATTATTTCCGGTCCCCCGCCTTGTACCGGTATCCTGCATAAATTCACCGCTTTTCCTGACGTCACAAAGTAAATATAATCATCAATTATCCTCATAAAGTTATATTTATACCTGAATCCGTGAAACTCATTATTGATTGTTCTAAAAAACCCAGAGATACCATCCCCCCGTCCCCCTTCCCAAAGGGAAGGGGGAGACTTCAGGGGACGGCGGCAGGCGTGCTGCGCACGCCTGCCGCCTGGCTGAAATGAAAACCCGTAAGGTTTAAAAAAAGATTTAATTCAATTTCACGGATTCAGGTATTATATCAGAACAAAACCGATTTGTTAATAATAATCCGGAATTTTTAATAATTAAAACATCAGCATTTAATTACTTGTGTACATCTGAATTTTGTAGTATAATATAAAAAAACACTTTCATACGGAGGATTAATTATGAAAAAATGCTTATCATCCATAAGTATTGTGCTTTCATCTGCCTTGCTTGTGAGTATGGCTGCTCCTTTGACAGCCTTTGCGACCGGGGATGAAATTTCACAAAAGGATATCACTTCCTACCTTTACAGCAAGGATAAAACTGAAACGCTGACCTGCCTTTTCAAAAGCTCTATGCCGGATATGCCCTATATCAGCACCTCGGATTTCTGCGAAAATATTTTCAAGGGCGAAACAAATGAGGTGAAAAATCCGGATGGTACATATACCGTGACAAATCCGGACGGCTCAATGGTCATTGATACAGTCAATGATACTATTTATTTTGATGAATTCGAGAGCTTTATTTCCAGTGAAGCCGATTCAGACGGTACTATGCTCCACGCTCCCTACTCTGAGACTCTCGGAATGACCATAGAGGGCGAAACAAAAAGCCTGACCCTTGATCTGGGAGCTTATGATATTGATATTCTTGAGTATGAGGGCAGATCATATTTTCCTGTGTCCTCTGTCAGCCTTCTGTTCAGCATTACATATGATGCGGCGGAATATGCCGACGGCTGCATTTATTTTATTCACTGCTCTGATATGATGACAGATGATTCCTATTTTGACAGAACATCCGTTTATGAGGACGATCACAGAAGCCGGGAAATGATAGATCTGACCTACAACGAGCTTTGCTTTGCTGTAGATAAGCTGTACGGCAGACCCTCAAAGGCTGAAATTGCCGGCTCCATTGAGGAAAAGGGCTTTGATAAAACACTGGATGAATACAGTGACGATACACGCAAGGCTAAGGAACTGATCCTCTCTGACAGTAAAACGGATTTTATCATTGGTTTGTGTTATCTGTCATCGGTTTTTGATGACGGCGGTCATACTTCCTTTATGTTTCCTCTTGCTGATTCTGTCGGCAACTACAGTGATTCAGCTGTAGGAACTGTTCTTATGGATAAACTCACTGATTTTTCGGATCCCGATGCAGAAAAATTAGTGTCTCTCTTATTTGATGCATCTTTGTTCCAGGACAATATGCCTGAGCTGTATGAAACAAGAAGCAATGCTTATGAAAAATATGAAACAGTAAAAGTCTGGGACGATCCCTCTCAGGCACAGCTTATCCGCAGCGGTAATACTGCTGTGTTTGCATTCGATAGTTTTATGAATGAGACTGTGGACAATTTCAAATGGTCGCTGGATTATGCAAAGGACAACGGGATAAAACGCTTTGTTCTGGATGTGTCCTGCAACGCCGGCGGCAGCAGCGATATTGTAATGTATATGATGACCATGATGCTCAACAAGAGCAGGGACAACAATACTGCTTCTATGAGAACGCTCTATACCATTACAGGTAATATCAGCAATTACAGCTATGAGCTTGATCTCAATCTTGACGGCGAAATCAATGATCTTGATAAGGATGTTTACTATGACCTTGAGTATGCTGTTCTGACATCAAAAAATTCGTTTTCCTGCGGCAATCTTCTGCCGGCACTTGCAAAGGACAACGGAATTGCGGTTATAGGCGGAACCAGCGGCGGAGGTGCCTGCGCACTCTCTATCAATTTTACGGCAGAGTCTATGCCCTACGCCTTATCAAGCTATGACAAGTTCATATCCGCAGACAATGGCGATGTGGACAGCGGCATAGTGCCGGACTACGATCTTACAAAAAAGGTTGTCACTGAGTCTGGCGAAAAAGTCGATTATTCCGCTTTGTATGATATTGCAGGTTATGAAGCAATGATTGACGAATTCTACGGTGTTTCTGTCGAAACCACTGACGAGCCTTCCGGAGAACCTTCTGACGAACCCTCGGATGAGCCTTCTCAGGAAGCTCCTGCGGAAACCTATGATGAACCCTCTGACACACCGGCTGTTGCTGAGCCGTCAAAGGAATCATCAGATGAGCCTGCAAAGGATAATCCGGACAAGCCTGAAAGTGGGGCTTCTCAGACACCGGCAGATCAGCAGCAGGCGGCTTCATCTTCCGGCGCTGATTCAGATCAGACCGCTGCAAATACTGAAAATTACGATACTGTAACCACCGGCGAAAACGGCACTGCTATGTATATGACAGCAGTCATGCTTACAGCATTTGCAGCAGTATTCATTTTCAGACGCAGAAGAAATAATGATATCTGACTTTGAAATATGCAGCCTTGTTGTATTTAAAAAACAACAAGGCTGTGCCTTTCTGACTTATAATAACCTGTTGTGCTGTAAAGGCGATGTTATCAGATGAAAAATAATAAGGCTCTGAAAATTCCATGCCATGCTGTCAGAAAAAACAAAAGCAGTCATAAGCCCGGCTTCTGGTGGAAATACGGCGGCTGTGTCCTCATTGAAGATGATACCGTAATCATTGACGGATACGACCTCCACCGGTTTGTTTTTGACCGGAGCAGGGTGTCTTATTACAGAGATACAAAAGAAGAACTGCTGCTGAGGATTATACGCATTTTTGATGATGAAAAGGATTTCTCCGTTCAGCTGTCAGGTTCTGATTACAACAGGTTTATGAAAGCTATGCAGCAGGTACAGAGCGAGGGCTGAAAGCCACCGGTTTCTCATGCTTCTTGCCCGTCCTTGACAAATGACAGGCTCTGAAAATTTATACGTTTTATTGAATAATTGTATTAAAAGCCGATGAACCATAAATTCACCGGCTTTTTTCATTACTTGTTATTTGCTTTTTTCCATCTTTTGGTGATGACCATTTCAACATTATCGCCCTTTATGCCGACAGTTACATCGTCTGCGATATTTGCAATAATTGATTTTTCAAGCTCATCCCATGTTTCAGAAGCACCTTCATCCTTTCTGACAACAGTCTGATACTGTGAAAGCGACCAGATTGCCGGGCTGCTATAAATTCCCGGATCGATAATACCGTAGCTCATATAGTCATAATTATTTGACGGATAAATGATCGTTTCTTTGTATCCCATCCAGTAATTCTGGAAAACATCCCTGAGCTTGCCCATGACACCCCTTGCACTGCTGTTTCGCTTGCTTGTTGAGGCATCTATCAGGGCATCTCTCTTTGTTGCATTCATCTCGACTCTGGCTTCAAGATGAAGATGATAGCCTTCGCTGTCATCCTCGATCCAGTAATAGGCATAAAAGTTTCCTGCTATCGCTGCAACCATTCCGAGCATTTCCTCGGCAAGAATACGTATATGCATTTTTGCTTTATGGTCAAGTCCCTGATAATCGGCATACTTTTCCGTTTCATTCAGTGCTTCCTCACGTCCTGCACCCTGGTTGCTGACGTATATTTCATTTGTTTTCATAATGATTCTCCTATCTCTGTGGTCAGTGTTTTGCCTGATCGTGCTGTCTGTCAGAAATCTGTTATTTTTTACTCCGGGTATCAGTTCCAGATCAATTATCCTGCTTTTTCATTTCTATGTGCAGTTTTGATTTTGCATGATCGTTCCTGACGAGAACTATCAGGTAAGCAATCAGAAGAGCTATTGCAGCAGCTGCACCAATGATATAAGAAATTGTCTGATCGAGCCGGAAGCCCTCCTGTGCGATAAGTATGTATGTTATGCTTACTGCTGTCATAAAGGCTGCCGGAAATGCTGTAAGGAGAGAGCCGAAGCGATATTTTCCCTCCTTGAGCAGATATGCTGTCGATACCCACAGGGCTATCATGGCAAGCGTCTGATTGCTCCATGAAAAATATCTCCAGATGATCTGAAAACCGTTGTCATTGACTATTGCAAACCATGTAAGCAGTCCTCCGATAACAAGCAGCGGTATCGTTATCAACAGACGGTTTTTTATGCTTTTCTGCTCAAGCTTAAAGGTCTCGGCAAGAATCAGCCTTGCGCTGCGGAAGGCTGTATCGCCGGAGGTTATCGGGCACACAACCACTCCTGCAATAGCTAACACTCCGCCTACTACACCGAGCACACCTGTTGAGATCTCATATACAACATTTGACGCACCGTTTGCAAGTGCATCACTGAGAAGCTGAGTCGTTCCGTAGAATGAAACTCCTGCCGCAGCCCATACAAGTGCGATCACTGATTCACTTATCATTGCGCCGTAGAATATAGTCCTGCCTTCCTTTTCAGTCTTTATGCACTTGGCTATCATAGGCGACTGGGTTGCATGAAAGCCGGAAACAGCACCGCAGGCAACGGTAATGAACATATAGGGCCATATCGGCGTACCATTCGGGTGAAGGTTTTGCAGGGATATTTCAGGAATTGTATATTTGCCGCCGGAAAATATTATTCCGCCGATAACAGCAGCTGCCATAACTATAAGCAGTACGCCGAAAATGGGATAGAGCCTGCCGATAAGCTTATCTATCGGCAGAAGCGTCGCGGCAAGATAATAGATAAGAATAACTATTGCCCAGAAGGTACCGTTCATCCAGTCGGGAGTCAGCTTGTCAAGCAGTCCGGCAGGGCTTGTGACGAACACCGTGCCGCAAAGCACCAGCAGCACCACCGAAAAAACACGCATTATCCATTTAACGACCTTGCCGAGATATGTACCTGAAAGCTCTGCGATAGATGCTCCCTTATGCCGTGAGCTTATCATTCCGCTCATATAGTCGTGTACTGCTCCCCCGAGAATCGAGCCGAAGACTATCCACAGGAACACCACGGGTCCGAAAACAGCTCCCATAAGTGCTCCGAAGATCGGCCCTGTTCCGGCTATATTCAGAAGCTGTACAAGGAACGCCTTCCATGTTTTCATCGGCACACAATCCACACCATCATTGATGGCTATTGCAGGCGTTTCCCTGTCGTCCGGAGCGAATATTTTTTCCGTCACTTTGCCGTAAACTACAAATCCGATGAGCAGTACGACAAAGGAAATTAAAAGCGAGATCATTTTTTATTACTTCTTTCTGTTTTTTTTTACATACCGACAGCCTCCATCATCTGCCTGATACCGCACATGATCTGATGAGTAAGTGCTTTTTTCCACACCCGGTTCTCTGTCTGTTTTATAAATACCACACAAAAGCCTGACTGTACCAAGGAGCTTTATCCTGAATATCAGTGCAGCGATCTCTTTTTCACCCTTTCCGTCGAAATATACCTCTTTTAAGCTGCTCCGGCTGCCCGATGATAAATTCCGGTACTGTATGAAGATTTTCTGTGATCGCTTCAAGCTCAGATTCTTTAATAAGCTTACTCTATGGTTAATATTTCCGTAAAACCTGTTATCTCAAAGATTTCCATGATTTCTTCACGAGCATTTATTATCTTCATTGAACCCTGCTTATTCATTGTTTTCTGTGCGGACAGAAGTACCCTGAGTCCTGCGGAGGAAATGTACTCAAGCTTCGCCAGATCAAATATAAGCACGGTAACATCGTTGCAGGCTTCCCTCAAGGTCTCCTCCAGCTTCGGTGCTGTCACGGTGTCAAGTCTGCCTGTGAGAGTGATTGTAAGCTTGCCGTTGTCCCTCTTGCTTTCGATTGTCATAGTGATCTCCTTTCATATCATGCTGCCGGTGCAGCAGATTTTTCCTCTGATGATTCCTGTGAAGTCTGTGAAGTCTGTGTTTCCTCTGATGATTCCTGTGAAGTCTGTGTTTCCTCTGATTTTTCTGCTCCCTTGTAGGTAACGCCGTCGCCGTAAATCGTTGTCCAGTCGTCCTTCATGGAAATAGCGGTATAGCCGTTTTCCTCGCAGGTCTTACGCATTTTGTCTGCCTTTTCGACATTACCGTTTTCACGCTCCGTATCGTCACAGCAGAGCATATAGGCTGCACTCTTGTATTTATTATTGTTGATAGTGAAGTTAGCCATAGCTGAATCGCCGCCGCTGTTGCCGAAGGCAAGAACAGGCTGAACGCCGATCTCCTGCTCGATAACCGTTACCTTATTGGTTTTCAGATTTTTTGTAATGAATTCGCCGCCGGTTACAACCTTATCATCCTTACCAAAGGTGTAATCCAGACCGTCGGTATCGCCCTGACCAGTAGCAACAAGGCTTTCGTCCGAGCCGATCATCTGACTGAGGGGGATATTTACTGTACCCTCGGCAAGTCCTCTTGTGATAAGACGGTCTGTACCGCTGACGATATATACCTTGAAGTCATTAGCTATAAGATAATCAACTACCTCAAGCATCGGCTTATAGAATGCCTGACCGTTGGTCATACCCTCATAGCTCTCCATAGGCTGATCTCTGTATGCTTTGACATAAGCGTCAAATTCATCAATAGTCATGCCCTTGAAGGCGGTAGCAACAGCTGTGCCGTGCTTTACATCCAGACCGCTGGGATATTCGCCTGTTTCAAAATATGTCTTGATGATCGCAGCAGTTTCTTTTTCTTCCTTGCTTGCCTTATCCTTGTAATCAGGATCCTCCATTACACGATGGTAAAGCAGCTTGTGGTCGAAATAACCCGGGTCTGTTTCACAGCAGAGTGTACCGTCCATATCAAAAACGGCAATACGGTTCTCCACAGGAATGAAATCTGCGCTGCTTTCATCAGTGACAGCCTTCATATAATCGGTGAGCTGAGATTTGAGGGGAGCAGAATCCGTCCATAGTGAAAGGGCACCTACAGATGTATCGGTACTTGTCTGTGTATCTGTACTTGTCTTTTCGCCTGTCTGTGTATCGGTTTCTACCTTTTTGATAGCGTCGTTTACATCCTTTGCAAGCTCCATGCCCTGGAAATCACCGTTATCGGAAAGCGACATATCAAAGCTCGGTGTAATATCCAGCTCAGCCTTTGCCTCCTTGAAGTTAAGCTCAAGAATATGACCGCCTTTTGTCCTGTCGTCGGATATGAAATGGAAATGCCAGCCTGCTGCGTTCAGCCCGCCCATATAATCAGGGCAGTAAAGACCTACCACAGTACCTTTGATGTTTTCATAATTGAATTCACGCTGGTCGGTTTCGAGAGCCTTATCAAGTGATTTGTAGGGCTTTTCCTGCTTTATTTCGCTGCGGACATACATTTTTTCAAATGTTCCGCTGACCTTGACCATATAGAACATATTTTTGCCCTTATCATTAATGGTCTTATCAAGCTCAGATTTGAAGGAAGCCATATCCTTTATGTCCTTTAAATCAACAGAAACATCACTGTCAAAGAAGGTGACATTGGAAAACGGCACTGTTTCATCATCAGCAGCCTCCTGTACAGAGCCGTCACCTAAAGCCTGATATACCTTGCCGTCAATGACGATCATTTCACCGTTTACACCCTCGAATGTGCCGATGCCGGTGTCGCCGTGCTCTTTAAGCTCGCTGACCTTGATGATACCGTCATAGTAGCCCTGCGTGAGTGACTGCAAAAGTGCCACCTGATAAATGGTTTCGGTGTCCTGTGGTACCGCAGCAGCAGTGCTTTCAGGCTTAGAACTCTCAGCGCTTTCTGGCTTGGAGCTCTCAGTGCTGTTTTGCTGGCTGCAGCCTGCAAAAGAAGAGATCATCATTGCTGCAAGTAAAGCAGCAGTCAGTTTTGTTTTACAGTTTTTCATTTTGGTTTTTCCTTTCTTATAAAAAATTTTTAACGTCAGAAATACTCAGTATCGTTATCAATAGTCGGATGACCCGAAATTCCTGCCGCTGTCAGCGGTACCGATAAGCTGACAATTATAGTCCGTATAGTTACGAGCCGCTTCCAAAGTCAACCCTCCGGTTTTTCCGGTGAATGGAGAACCATCATAAGCTCAGCAGCCTGAGTATATCCCGCTGTTTTGTTAATCTTGTTCATCCTGTTTGATTTTTCATCATTTGCAGCTCACCTCCGGCATAGCTGATGCTTTTCAGCTCACAGCCAAAGACGCAAGCTTACATTTAATATGCAACCTGAATACAGGAATAGTTTAACTCACTTTCCCTGAGTATCCGATTTCATATCCTGTTCTTTAACAGGTCATATAGTAACCCCTGTTATTCTTTTCTGATAATTCTGAATTTCATCTCAAACTCCCCTTATCATTTCATAATATATACAATCCCTATGGCAGTCTCCTGTAAAAGCGCCTTCACAGGCCGGCATTTCACAGAGCCTCTGAGAATCATCGTCATTTCGTCCTATCCTCTTTCGGACATAGCCGATATTTTTGAAATTGGCTTCCTTTCCTTTTTCCATTGCCGCACAGGTGTTTATCCATATAACATTACAATCATCGTGAGCACAGACATCAAAGGACTGACAAAAGTCATAGGAGCCTGTTGAAAAGGACGGTACAATGATAAGCGTAAGCTTGAAGCACCGCATAAGCTGTTCCATATATTTTGTCGTAAGAAAATCCTTGCAAATAAGTATCGCTATGCGCCCGATGCCCTCGTAATGAAGGATGTTAATTACCATATTGGTTCTGATATCCTCCATCCAGACAGCTCCGTCATGCTCAAGACAAAACGGGTACTGCTTGTTCTGACGGCAGATAACATTACCGAAGCGGTCAAGCACCGTAACTGTATTCATATTTTTTTCCACGACTGACGGAAGAATTATAAGTGATGGTATCCTGTTATATTCCTCCGCAGAAAGTGAAATAAGCTTTTGCCTGATATAGCCCTCTGTTTCACAGTTGCCGAGTGCTTCGGGGAATACCATTATATCACATTTATCGTCACCTGATTTCCTGAGCGTCCTCCATATTTCTTCGTTATCCCTTTCTGCTTTTGATTTATCATAACCGATATTGAAACACTGTATATCCTTTTTTATATAATACTCATAAGTGAAATGCTTTTCAGCACGTACGGCAGAAGCAGCGATTTTTAAATGCTTATGCACTGAAAAATCGGGAAACATATCATTTGTCAGGAAAATATGCTTATCAATAAGCTCACCCAGTATACTGTTTTCCATCAGGAGAAAATGAAAAAGAAAATTATCCAGACGGTTATAGCTGTGTGAAAGCCTGTGCTTTCGCTCCCAGACACAGGAACACCGGGGCAGAAGTCCTAAACCTGTCGTTTCACGGTTGGTATTCAGCACCACAGAAAAATCATCCGTCTGATATTCCCTTATCTTTTCAAGCAGAAGTGTTTTCATAGCCTCATCCATAACCTGAACAAGCGCTATCATCGAAAAAGGATCAGCTTTGTCATGAAGTGCTGAAATGTATTCTGTTATTTCGGCATAAAAGCCATCGTAAAGGTCATCCTTTTTTAATTGACGAATGTGCAAAGCCCTGCCCCCATCTTCTGCCGGGGCAGTAAACAAGGAACTGATATTTTCCGAAATATCCCTTAGCATTTTATTTCTGCACTTTAATGACAAACAACTGTATTTCACGAACAGAGAATCATCAGGACAGGAGCGTATTATCTCGGAACAAAGCTCCGCTACGATATTGCATATCTCTGTCATCCTCACGATCTCCTTTCTGACCAAATTACTTTACGTATCTATTATTATAAAACGCGCTATCGCTTCACTACGTTTCGCTCTGTGTTCAGAACTTCTGTTTTTATTCCCGCGGTTCTGATTTATTCTGACCAATACTTTTATGTCAGTTGTCTACAGCTCCCTCAAAACTCCCAGAAATATTTTACACCATCGGCTATGAAGAAAAGCGGAAAACGCTTTTGCTTTCTTAGCCCGTGTTTTTTATTTACGCTGCAGGTGCAAGTGATTCATCTGCTGCTGTATTGCTTGTATGTAGTAAGTCTCAAATAGCCGTAGATAGTTGTAAATTTGCTTTTCATTGAAAATGTTATACGATAAAATGTATAGGTTTTGAGAGTCAAGACATGTGCCGTCAGGGCGGTCTTGAATAGCAACCATCTCAAAACCTGTGTTATTTTTCTCAACGGTTATGTAATCTGTCTGATATGCTCAGCAGTACGCAGTGAACACGACACGCTTTACAACTTTGGTAATATATGGTTTTATACTTTGGAGTGCTATTCTCAGGTCATTTTTCTTTCCCGTCAGGCTTTTTCGCACACAGGAAAATTTTGTTATACTACTGTGACCTTACAGGAGAATTCTTTGCCGTTGTAGGTACGAACTGTAACATATGCAGTACCCTTTTTCATTGCCTTGAAGCTACTTGTCCAGTTTGTTTTTGTCATTTTGACGATGCTGCTGTTGCTGGTGCGGAAGGTGCGTGAGGAACAGCCTGCGTTTGAAGGAATATAGCAGCTCAGATTTGCAGTCTGACCGACTTTGAGCTTCGGTTATTCAGTATATTTTTCTTTCAGGAGTTCAATATCTACTTCTGAAATATTCAGCTCACTGCGGATATAACCGAGGACAGAACCATATTTCTCCTTTAAAAATGCGATCACGTTTTCCATATAGTGTCTGTCAACAGCATCAAAAACAAGGGCTGCTTTTTCCGTCAAAGCATCGTCGAAGCCTCTTGCTCTGATGTACTTCTTAGTATCTTCTATTCTCTGAGCATTATACTCATTTGTTAGCATATAGTCCTCCATAACGACCGATTCTTCAACACCAAGCAATGATAACATCAGCATTGCAGCAAGTCCTGTTCTGTCCTTGCCGCTTGTACAGTGCCACAAAACCGCCCTGTCAGGCTCTGCCGCAAGCAGGATACGGAAAAACCGTGAATATGCTTTTTTACCCGATTCTGTCGAGAGAAATCCTATATACATTTTATCATCAAGCATACCAATCTGTTCGCACATTTTTACAAGCTGAATGACATCAAGCCTTTTGATATCAACATCAGTCATTCCCTGCGAAAGCTTATCCGGGATGTCGATAACATCAAGATGGGTATTGGTTACATCGTCGATTATCGGGTCTTCATAGCCTCTGAGTTCCATCTCCATACGGAAATCAATTATATCGCTCAGGCGGTATTGTTTTTTCAAAATAAATATATCCTCGGCAGTAATATCGTTCAGGTTTCCGGTTCTGAACAGAACGCCGCTTCTGACTGTTCTGCCGTCAGATGTAATATAGCCGCCAAGCTCACGGGCATTGGCTACACTTTTTAATGGGATTGATTGTTTCAGATTCATTTTTCCTCCTTGTTATCAAAGCAGTAGCTGATTGTAAAAGCCTGAAATCATTTTTTATGCGGATTTTTGTATTTAACCTGAATCCGTGAAACTCATTATTAATTGTTCTGAAAAACCCAGAGATAATGCGTTGTTTTATGCATTTCAGGTTGACGGCGGCAGGCGTGCTGCGCACGCCTGCCGCCTGGCTGAAATGAAAACCCGGAAGGTTTAAAAAAAGATTTAATTCAATTTCACGGATTCAGGTTTAAAATTTTGTATTTTTCTCCGCTTTTTTAAAGCTTTTCGGTTTTTGGCGGGCGGACGACCTTTCGTCATTCTACAATTGGCTAATCAAAGCAGCTTTACACCCAGCATTGTCAGATCGTCAAACTGCGGTGCATCTCCTACAAATTCATCTACGGACTTTTTCATGTTTTCAAGCAGCGTTTTCGGGTCTGCCTGCGGCTCGGCGTTAAGGGCTGCAAGCATTCTTTCCGTACCAAAAAGCTCATTTTCGGCATTGGTAGCTTCTGCTACACCGTCTGTATAGAGGAACAGAGTGCCGCCCTTTTCAAGCGTAAATTCGTACTCCTTATACCTCATTCCGTCCATTCCGCCGATTACAAAGCCATGCTTGTCCTTGAACAGCTCAAACTCGCCGTTTGCCTTTTTGATGATGGGATATTCGTGTCCTGCGTTTGCAGCAGTTACCTTCCCTGTTTCTGTGTCAAGCACACCGAACCAGACCGTAACGAACATTTCCTCGTCGTTGTTCTTACAGATCTGAGCATTGGTCTGCTCCAGCACCTTTGCCGGACTGCCGCCCATCATTGCAAAGTTATTGACAAGTATCTTGGACATCATCATAAACAGTGCCGCCGGAACACCCTTGCCGGATACATCCGCCATTACCATACCGAGGTGGTTATCATCTATGAGGAAGAAGTCGTAGAAATCGCCGCCGACCTCCTTTGCAGGGGTCATTGTGGCATAGATATCAAACTCAGAACGATCGGGGAACGGCGGGAAAATATTCGGCAGCATATCCGCCTGAATTTTAGTTGCAAGCTCCAGCTCAGCACCGATACGCTCCTTTTCTGCCGTGATCATTGTGACCTGCTCAATATAGCTGATCGTCCGTTTGGAAAGAGCTGCAAAGGACTGTGCCAGCACCTCTATCTCATCGCCGGTGCGGTAGGTATTCTCCATTTCAAATGCAAGGTCTGTTCCGCTTATTTCGTGTATGCGTTTTGTCATATGTTCAATGGGCTTCACAATCCTGCCTGCTACAAACAGTGCACCGACAGAACCCAATATCAGCAATACGGCTATCATAATGAAAATTGTCTGCTTTGAATGGTTCATACCGTCATTGAATTTGTCTGTAGCTTCGTCATTGATACGGTCATATTCGCTCAGCATGATCTGTGCAGGCTGTTCGGTAATTTCCTTATCTACAAAGGATATTACAGTCCAGCCCACTGTATTCAAGGGTGAACCTGCCATATAATAATCCTTATCGTTTATATTCACAGAGGTAAGACCTGTCTGCCCTGTCAGAGCCTTGCTGACAAATCCTGCAAGCTCTTTGTTCTCATCAGTACGCAGATCCTTTGCAATATTTGAAGTTTCTACTGTAAAAACACCGTTGCCCTCCGGTGCAAAGATAACCTTGCCCTCGTTATTGATGACAGCGATATAGCCTCCCTGACTAGATGCAGTATTGACATAATCGCCCATAGCGTCAAGGAACAGGTCTGCTCCGACAACCGCAAGCAGTTTGCCGTCCTTATACACAGGGGCTGCACATTCTATGCCTATTTTATCTGTATATGTATCTGCTTCAATTCCCGAAAACAACAGCTCGCCGGCATTTTCAGCTCCCACATACCAGGGTCTGTTACGAACGGAAAAATACGAAAGCTTTCCGTTTTCATCATATTTGTTTGCGGAGCTGTCATCCACACAAAGAATTGTGCCGTCGGCAAGTCCGATAAAGCAGTTATCAAGGTAATCTGACTGTTTGCACATAGCGATCATTGTTTCGCTCATATGAGCTGCAATGCCAAGATATTCGGATTTGGTATAATCCACGCCCTCTTCATAAAGCACCTGAGCTGAAAACTGTCCGTCCTTTGCAGGGTCGGGAAGCTCAAACGGGTACGGCTCAAGGCTGTCCATATACTCAAACAGCCCTGATGCAAGGCTCCGGAGAGTAGCCACATCTGTTTTCACATCAGAAAACATATCATCTGCGATATATGCCTGAAGGGCGTTCGTTTTAGTCATTGAGCCGTCTATGACCTGATGCATTGTGTCGCCGGATACCTTTCCGATAGATTTCTGCTGTTCGCTGCTCGCATCGCTGACAACAGTATTCAGGTTTGCCGACTGATAGAACCAGACTCCGGCAAAGACTGCCATAAGTGCAAGCATAAAAATAAGCACAAGATTGAGTATTTTCTGCTGCAAGCCACCCAATGTGAGACCGAATTTCTTTATCATCTGTTTACCACCCCTTCTTTATAGTGAGTATATTGCAGCCGTCAAGATATTCATATCTTACCTCGTCCATACTCTTTTTCACCATAAATATCCCCAGTCCGCCGATTTTCCTTTCCTTTGCCGAAAGGGTTACATCCGGGTCCGGCTTTGCAAGGGGATCATAAGGCACGCCCCGGTCTATGAAGGTAATCTCTATCGCAGACGGATCACTGTATAATTCCACACGGATCGTCGCTTCACCTGTCCCAGGTGCATAGGCATAATGCGCTATATTGACAAAGATCTCCTCCGCCGCAATATCTATCTGCATCTGCGGCTTCATAGGGCAGCCGAAAAGCTCCAGCTGCTCGTCTATAAAGCCGAGTACTGCGTGAAGGTTTTCTGTAATTGCTTCTGTTTTAAATTCTTTCATAACCTTAACCTATATTCAGTATATCCGTAAAGCCTGTGATCTCGAAAATCTCCATGATCTCTTCACGAGCATTTATTACCTTCATTGAACCCTGCTTATTCATTGTTTTCTGCGAGGACAGAAGTACACGAAGTCCTGCTGAGGAAATGTACTCAAGCTTCTGAAGATCAAAAACAAGCTCGGTCACACCGTCGTATGATTCCTTCAGAGCTTCTTCAAGCCCCGGTGCTGTCGATGTATCAAGTCTGCCAGTAACAGCAAGTGTGAGCCTGCCTGCATCTTTTTTGCTTTCAATTGTCATAATGATCGTCTCCTTGAAATTTTTGATTATTTATTTCAGCTCCGATAAGAGCTTTTTAACTATGACCTGAATCTGTGAGGTTGAATTGAACCGTTTTTTTGAAAACATTTCCGTCCCCTGATGTTCCTTCCCGCCGGAAAGGGCGGAGAGATGGGCGAGAAAAGTTGCATCCTATGGGTGAATGACAAAATGACTGAAAACGTATAAAATTTCGCATAATCAATGTAATTTTCAGATCAATCAAAAATGAGTTTCACGGATTCAGGTATGAATAATATCTGCGAAAACCAGAGGAACCGCCGATTCTTCTATTATATCATACAAGGTGCAACAAATCTGAAGTGTTCTTAAAAACTATATGTCACTTATCTTTGTATAGCATTATAAGGCATTTATTATAAGATCCGTTTTTTCGGTATTATTCAGAATATCTTTCATAACCATAGCGGAAAAGAAGCTTCTTTTATCATCAGGAATAACATCCGAAAATACGATTCCTCCAAGAGTTCTTATGAGAGAGAAGCTTTTCATTGATTCTTCGATCTGCTTTATTTTCTCATTATCTTCCGTACCGAAATAATCCCTGATAAATATATCCCACATTCTGACTGATTCCTCAGCTGTCATACCTAAATATCTCATTGCCGCTCCGGCATTTTTCTTCGGAGTCAGGCTCATAAGCTGATACGCTCCGAGCAGGTCAATCACAGGATGACCGACAGAAGCATCCCCCATATCTATCAGTATCAATTCACCATCCGATACCATAATATTACCCGGATGGAAATCTCCGTGAATAAATGTATTTCTGGCAGGTATCGAATCAATAAGCTCGTATACCTTCTGCATATCAGCATCATTGTAATAGCCGCTTTTTGAAGCTATATCAGCCCATAATCTGAGGGTAAGACGCGCATCAGGCATTGTACCGTTCTCCATCTCCGTAGAATGAAGCTTCCTGAGAAGTGCTGACATTTCAAGTGCATATTTCTCAAGCTTCTGCGGCTCACTATGGACTATGCTGCCAAGAGTCCGGGCATTGATAAGCTCATATATCATTCCAGGCTCATCTCCTACCCTGACGATATCAAACGGTATTGCCGACGGAATACCGTGTACAAAAGCCTGTCTTGCGGATTCCTGCTCTCGTCTGATCTTTTCGGGCGGATTTGATACGCTGTTATAAACCTTGACAATTCGTTCCGGGTCAAGTCTGTATACCCTTCCGTTAGCACCTGCACCGAGCAGTTCTGCATTCTCTATACTGATCCCGGAAAGCTTTCTTTTTACAGTCAGAATTTGTGTAAAACCTGTAACGGACAATATTTTATATACATCCTTACTTACATTTTCAAGCTCAGGCTCTGACAAAAGCTTTTTGATCTTCAGGAGCACTCTCAGTCCTGCACTGGAAATATAAGTAAGCTCCGAGCAATCAAGAATAAGTCGTTTACCTTTGTTTTCTTCAGCTGTTTTCAGCAATTCTTTTTCAAATTCGGATGAATTACCGGAATCGACTTTTTCTATAACAGAAACAATAACAGCTTTATCGGTAACACTTGTTTTCATAATAATACTCCTGTCTGAAAATCTTTTTATAAAGCACCAATCAATAATGATGCTTTGTTCTTTCAAATTTCGTTCTCTACTATCCCGCTGCTTCAAGCGGTATATAGCAGTTCCTATTTCAGCTTCAGGCAATCAATACTGAACAATAATATAAAGCCCTGCAAAGAACAGTATTCCCGAAATGATAACAAACAGGTGTCGTATCTTCTGCTCAACAAGCAATCCGATAAATTCACGCAGGAATGCATTTGGGAAGAAATATAGCTTTGTTTTTGCCGAAAGCCTCTTTACCTTCATGCCAATCTTCTGCGCCAAAGTATACCCGCGGAAAACATGATAGTTTGTCGTGGAAAAGGCAATGCCTGTTTTGCTGAAATCATCTGCATCAGCTTCGATCACCTTCTTTGAAAAAGCCATATTCTGATAGGTGTTGACGGACTTGTCCTCCTTGAGAATACGCTCCTCGGGAACCCCCTGCTCCATCAGATAGCGTTTCATACACTCAGCTTCGCTTATCACCTCATCGCTGCCCTGTCCGCCCGATGGAACGAATTTTGAGTGTTTATGAAGCCTTTTATACTGCTTCGCTTCAAATTCAATTGCCCTGTCGATCCTGCTTCTGAGTATAGGAGTGGGCGTGCCGTCCCTTCGTATTGCACAACCGAGAATGATAATATAATCCATCGGAGCTTTTATTTTATACTGTGCCGACATCAGCGCACAGAATACGGTTGAAATAAGGAGACACTCAAGATAGCAGAAAGCGAATGAAACGGATGTATTTACAACTATCATAAGTATCTGCTCCATTTCGGAATACATATACGGATCATTTCCGAAAGTATACATCAGGATAGTGCCTGCTATTACAGAAATCCCTAAAAGCACTCCCAACAAATTGAATATGCTGAAGCCTTCATGCCGTACAAGCTGTATATTGCTGATACTCAGGGAAAGGCAAAAAGCAAGAAACGGGATAAGAGTCACATTTACAAAGGTCGTGTTTATCCTGCTGACAGAATAGAGGATATTTTCAAAATTCAGCATGCTGCTGTAATCAATGCTTGAAAATGTATCGTAAAGGGAATTTATCACTATTTATAGTCAGAAAGAATATCATTCCGCCAAGCGCAACCATTGAGTAGGTAAAGTTCCCTGTCTTATGCCTTTCACGGAAGGAAAGAGCAAAGGTTATAGTCAGAACGATCAGCAAAGCATCCGAGAGCAGCTTTACTGTCCACAGACCATTGAAATTATCCTCGGCTGTACAATATATCATTCCGAAGGGAAGAACGTGGAAGGAAGTCTCAAAGGTTTTGTGCTCGGTTATCAGCTCCGTATCCGGCTGATCGTTATCGTCCGGGCTGATATTATAAATATCGTCATAAAATACGGTCACATCTGTGTCGCCGTAGCTTATGCTTTCGATATCTATTTCAAGAGTATTAATCAGACCGTTGAAATTGGCCTGCCGCATATTCACAGTCTTTACTTTATTGTCGTTTGAACATTCCACACGGACCGTACTCAGGTTCGTTGTACCATTAAGCATGAGCTGGATGGTATGATTTCTGCAGTACGTACAAAGAAAAATAAAGTAACCGATAAGAATGAGTGCAGTTGCTGTAATATAAAATATGTATCTGGGCTTCAGCCTGTGCTTTTGTTTATTCATCTGATACCTCCCGGCAAAAAGCTTTCCTTTCAAAAAGGGGAACTGGTTCCACTTTTTGAGAGCAACCAATTATGAATTTATTATCTTTTCTCAGAATGTGAAGCAGCCATTTTGGTATTTCAGGTTTATGGGGAATAGCAGCAGAAGCACTGCTTATGAGCATATCTTTATGTCCCTTGTTTATTCTAATGTTATCAATTTTACAATTCCTTTATTATTACCCAACAAAAAAAGACCATTTTCTTTTGAGAAAGCAGTCTACCAAAAGTGCTGTTTATTAATGCATAACTATACTCAAGTATTCATCCTCACCTAAAGTGTCATCATACGTGAGATGTTATAAATCAAGATCTTCATCTGCCTCTTCAAAAGCAGCATATGGTTCGCCGACAGTATATAATTCTCCGGAATATTTCAATTTTACTGCGATATAATATTCAAGCTCTATACAATACCAGCAAATTTAAACTATACTATTAAATCACCTCAACAAAGAACGTCGGGGCGTCTAAGAGGCGACACCCGGATCCGAACCGGGGAATCGGAGTTTTGCAGACTCAGCCACCCACACTGATGTATGCCCCATTTTAACATATAAATGGTGAATAGTCAAACGATTTTCATGTCCAAGTTCTCTCCCTCCTTGAATATGTTTTCTAAAGATGATTCTTAAAAGATTGATATTATGTTTCTTTTGATACAATCCTCTTTATGTTCTTATTGAATTTCAATAAGAGCATAAAGAGGTCTTTTTTTATTTACCCCTTATGCTCTAAGAATTTAGTGGATATTTTTCTCAGAGCATAAGGGTTTTTCTTTTTTATTATAAACCCCCTTGTGTTCAGAGCAGTATCCACACTGTTAAGAGCACAAGGGGGCTTTTTGTGTTTTACAGACTTATTCTTCATTGCCTTTATGATTTCATTCCAAAATTATCATCAAGTTTAAATGTTTCATCTAATACATCTGTGGCTGTGTCCAGAGCACCTTTCCAAAGATGAATATATGTATCATATGTTATCTTAACACTGGAATGACCAAGGATAGCACTAATCTTTTTTACTTCTACTCCTTTATGATACATCTGAGTTGCGAATGTATGTCTTAGCGCATGAATTCCGGCTCTCTGTACATTCGTATTCTCGACTATCTTACCAAAGGTTTTTCTGAAAGAGCCAGGCGTTACAAATTTTCCGTTCTTTGTACATAAAATGTACTCACTGTCAATTTTCATTTTCTTTTGCCTTGAGTACAACATCTGAATGATACTGTTAGCGGTATTATTCAGATGAATTTCTCTGATACTTGACTTGCTTTTAGGTGTATTTTGAAGAATAGCTATTTGCTTTCCTGTCTTCTCCAGATCTTCATTACGTTCTTCAATGTATTCAACATCAGATCTTACCTTGATGCACTGATTCTTTGAATCATAATCACTCCACTTCAGTCCCAGAACTTCGCCGCACCTTAATCCGGTATGCAGGATCAGTACAAAAGCGGGACCGTTAAAATAAACATAACTGCCATTGCGATAAGTTTTCGTTGCTTCACGGATAATCTGTTTGATCTCCGCTTCATTGTAAACATATATCTCCTCTATCTCATCTTTAACCGGAGGATCGATGCCGAGCATCGGACTTCTTTCCATATCATACTGTATGACTGCAAACTTAAAACAGGCTTTAAGAGCATCATATACTTTTTTTCTCATGGAATAGGAAAATCCCTTGTTCTGCATAACATTCAAAAGAATTGAGACAATATTGATGATGAAAACGAAGCGTCAGGAATACACCCTGAAAAAATGTCTCTCCCCCATTGAAAGTAAATATGACTTTATTATTATGGATAATCCGCCTAATGGTGAGCGAATCAAGGAAAATGCGCTTGCTTATGCGGATTATCTTATTTTACCGACTATTCCCGATGATAACGCTCTGCACGGACTTTTTTGTCTTTCAAACGAGATAGTTGATGTCCGTGAGGACGTCAATCCGCAGCTGTCTGTTCTTGGTGTGCTTGTTACAATAGATGAAAACACACGCAATAAAAAAGCATACAAACGTGTCTTGCAGGAGCAGACAATCTTTCCGGCATTCAGAACAACCATCCGCAAGAACACATATCTGTCCGAAGCGAGAAATTCTCGCAAACCTATAAATTTTTACGACCGCAGAACTAACGGCTATACGGATTATTTGGCACTTACCGATGAAATACTTGAAAAAATCTCGGAAAGGAGTGATTGACAATGCCGAAAATAAATATGGCGGACATACAGAGTGCTTTGGGAAAAGTCAAGGTTGCTGCGGCTCCTCTGCAGAACAAGGGACATACTGAGAATGTGCCCGTAGATTTTATCCGGCTTGCCGACAGGAATATCTACAACGAAGGGGACAACAGCGAAACTATAAAGGAGCTTGCAGATAATATTGAAGCCTGCGGACTTCTTCATCCGATAACTGTAAACAAAATTGCCTCCGACAATTATCAAATAATCTCAGGAGAACGAAGATTCAGGGCAGTAACAGAACATCTGCATTGGAAATCTGTACCCTGTATGGTGTTTGATAGCCTTTCGGACGAAGCAGCACAGTTAAAATTATGTATGGCAAATCTTGCAGTCCGTGAATACTCTGCAAGCCAGAAATACAGATTTTATCTTGAGGTCAAAGAATTGCTCGAAAAAATGAAGGCTTCGGGTGAATACAAAGGCGGAATGCAAAAAGGTATAGCTACTATACTAAATGTAACTGAAAGACAAGTTCGTAAATATGCACAGCTTGAAAAACTGCCCCAGGAAACACAAAGAGAAGTAATTGATGGAAAAATAAGTCTTAATAAAGCAATAGAGCAAAATACAGAAAAAGAAAAAAGTGAAAGCATAGTCTTGACAAAATTGCTTGAAAACTTGAGTTCTGAACAAAGGAATATGCTTCTTTCCGGAAAAATACACTTGTCCTCTATAATTTCAAAAGCGGAACCAGTTCCTATTTTTGAAGGTTCAAAAAATGAGGACACAGCCCCCACTCCCAAGCAAACACGCTCACAAGATGGCAGCGTATTGATCTACAAAAACGGTCAGTTCATTCCCAACAAGATTCAGATTCTTGAGGAGCATGAAGAATACACTGTTTTCAAGGTCTTTGCTGTCAAGCTATAATTACTTCCTGAGTGGTTTCCCGGCGAGCTTAATATCTCGCCGGGAATGCCATCCAAAGAACGAAAGGAATGAGGACATGACAGAACAGGAAATAATAAATATTATCAGGCAGTACGAATATGTCCCTAAAGACCTGCTGAAAAAGCTTCTTTGCAGGAATGACAGCAAGGATGAAGATTATCTTGAACGAAAGCTCCGATACCTTGTCGGAATACGCTGCATAGAATATCTTAAAAACGAGGACACATACTGTGTCCCTGTTTTTTCAGGCAGGGTCGATAAGAATCGGCTGAAAGCATTATGGCTGCTGACTCAGTTTGACAACATATCAGAGCATTATGCAGGCAGTAGTTTTATTCTTATCGTTTTTATGTCGGAAAAAAATCTGTATGAGATAGTTCATCTTTCATCAACGACATATCGTATAGCTGTTGCTGCGATAAATCAAAATACCGATAAGAAGAATATGCCAAAAAGAATCGTTATCGTTGACAACGAGAATGAAGCAAACCGAATAGGAAATAATATTCTGAAGGAATTGAATTGTGTGGCACTTTGTACTGTTTCGGATGATGGAGAGATCATAAGCTATGAAAGCTGAAAAAGCACACCATGCATGAAACATGATGTGCTTTATCTCATTCGTTTTGTTCGAGTATTTCTATGAATTTTTCGGGTGTATAAACCGTTATAGATGATTTCGCATAGTCCTTTTGATTACGTGTAACTATGCAATCCATCTGACTTCTTTTGGCAGTCCCGATCATAACAGCATCTTCAAAATCTGATACTTGGGAAGGAATCGCATCGTAAACATCAACTGCCATACTATCAAGCATATTTACAATAGTTAATAACTGACTTAGCTTTTTTCTGGCTTCCTGATCGTTGTGAGTACAACGATGGGTAAGATAATAAATATCTGTTGCGGATTTTGCAGTTATGAATCCCGAACATAGTTCCATTGCACACGCCTGCATTATCTTTTTAGCATCCTGAGCAAAAGGTTCTCTGTTTTGTAGAAAATCCATTATTACACAGGTGTCAAGCAACACTTTCATACTGCATCAAGCCTCTCTTCCTTGGCCTGCTCAAGAGTCATAGTGTCCGGGACACTGCCAAACAGATCATTGACAGTCTGGAGCTTATCCTGATAAGGTGCAGTAAGCTTTGCAACGGTTTTTCCATTGCGGGTAATGTAGATATCTTCCGTTGCAGCCATCAAAAGATATTTGCCGAAATTCATTTTAAATTCGGTTGCTGTAATTGACATAAGATCGCCTCCGATTTAATTTTGTTAATTATAGTATATCACAATCGAACGAAATATTCAATAATATCGAACAAAATTTAATACTAAAAAGGAGGACACGCCAATGGAATACAAACGCTTAAACACGCTTATCCATTCTATTGAACAGGTCAAGCTGCTTGCTATGAGTATGTATCAGATCTCCGACGAAACAGAGTTCCGGAAATATTATCTGACACTTGCCTTGCAGATGGAACGGCTTACAAATGAAACGAGAACAGCAACAGTATTGGACGCTGACATTGACAGAAAATTCTATCTTTCAGAGGCTGCCGAAAGCCTTGATATTTCTGTCAGAAAATACAAGGACAAGCTGGTTATCATCCTGCCATATCTTCTGCCGAAACGACAGTCCATTGACTCGGACAGCTACATAATCGAACCTCTTGTCAACGTTCTGAAAAAATATGTAGAAATAAACAAGCCAAAAAAGCTGGAGAGATCTTTGGTGGTTGTCAAATCTGTCTATTCCCCTGACAACAAAAAGCTGATCCGTGACAATGATAATATCGAAATACGCCATGTGATAAATGCAATTTCCACTCTGCTTTTCGTTGATGATAACACCGCCGATCTGCTACTTTGCAGCTGTCCGGGAGACAGTACACACACCGAAATTATCATCACAGAGCGTGAAATTTAGCCGAATTCCATTCACAAACCGATATAACAACCGCACGCCGTTAACGGCTTCGGTCTTTGACCTCAGCCGACGGCTGAGCGAACGTTTAATAAATTTGTCCTTATAAATCGCCTTCGGCGATTGTTATTGGTACAAATTTATAGTATAACCAAATCGCTTTTTTTGAAGCAATTTTCGTTATATCAAAAATCAATGTCAAAGCCGCATAAATACTGACTTTTTGCAGTTTATCATACCCCAAGTCTAAAGAGCCTATGGGTCAAATCGGAAAGGAATTGATGCTTATTGGATGATGACAACCCACGCCTCCCGATGCCGCAGTCGCTTTCGGAACAGCCAAGTAAAAAGGACTGCTTTCTGATGATAACAGCTCTGAGTGCTGAATTTCCGTATTACGATTTTGGCAGATCAGGCATAAGCGACAGTTATGCAAAACTTCTCAGGCACAAACTCCAGCAGGATGGGCTGATCAGAGTGCATAAAGAAAATGGATTAAAAGGCATTTCTTTAACAGCTAAAGGTCTGGAGAAATTAAAGGAAAAATACCCGGGTAGATTCGATTATGTTTCAGAAAAAAGTCGGACTGAGTTATCCAGAAGGTATCGGAAACAAAGCTTTGCATTGACCTACTGTTCCCTGATGAATAGCGAAATAGAGTTTTTGTCGGACAGAAAACCTTTTATCTTTGCCCGCAGCCGCTCACAGCCGTATTCAGTCAGCTCCCCGCTTCTGAAAACTTCTATGATTTCCGATGAACCTGTTTTCTATAGCTCGGTCGAGATCAAATACGAATTGGAAGATCTTGTTCAGCAAATCAGAAACAGTGCTATGACAGGGCTTATTCTTTCGGATTCTGATTGCTTTGTCGTGTATCACACAGGAGAAAACCGTTACCCTCTCAGCTATGCAACAGAACGCAAAGCAGGCATAATGATTACTGACGGAACTTTTCTTGAAAGCTGCAGGAGTAACTCAAATGCAATATTTCTTGTAAAAGACTTTGCTGTTGCTGAGGAGCTGATAACCGGAAGTAAGAAAAAGAAAACAGCTCCGTCAAAGGTCATACTTAACGAAGCATATAAGCATATCTATCTGATACCCGAAACTTCCGAAGGGGATGTTCAGTTCCGTATCTTGTGTCATCGCAGCCTTTCTGAGATGATTGAGGATACTTTCTATGAAGCCTTCGGAGAATCCAATCCGGGCTATAAGATGATAAACGACGGTTTTGATTCAGACGGTGCTCCTGTTCTGAATGCCTGTCATCTGGATATTATACGATTGCTCAGATTCAAGAGAGGTCTGCTGACAAACGGGATCCCGGGCAGGATACTCTGCTATGATTTTCAGATGGAGTTCATAGCGAAGCTGATGAAGCCGGCAAAAGTCCATATCAACCATATAAAAATCAAAGACGCTGAGGAGATGATAAAAAACGAAAAAATTTAAAATCATATTCGGATCAGTTTTAGCTGCTTTGGCTTTAGCTATTTTCGGATACTTCTTAGGCTTCCTTTCAAATCTGTTCAAGGCTGTTGAGAGTGATCCTTTCATTGTCCCGTCACCTGATCTGCATACAGCATATTCGGGACTGTTGGATTGGGAACATCTGAAGCTTGCCTTTGCAGTCGTCGGTATTATTCTGCTGATAATTTTGTTTGTTGTTGTCAAAGGCAGATTTGACAGCAGAAACCACGATGACCGCAATTTTTCAGTGAGTGAAAAAGGAACATACGGAACGGCAGCCTATCTCTCTGAAAAGCAGGCAAAGAGATTATTAACATCCGATAATGAGCACTCTCTTTTGGCTGTCAGCAGAATATTCGGCAGCGAAAACGGTATTATTCTTGGCACATTCCCGAATGGACATATCGTTACTAAAAGAGCAATACTTCATCGTAATGTCTGATCAGGACAGTACATATCAGCTTTTGTCGTCATTGTTCTTTTCATTTCTGTTTATCAAATTAGCAGATTACGGAAAGACCTGCAAGGGACAGTCGCTGCCTGTTCATGTCAATATGGTGCTTGATGAGCTGCCGTCTATCGGAAATATTCCCGACCTTGGCAGGAAATTGGCAACAGTCCGCAAATACGGAGTTAATGTCATTCCTATCATACAGCTTATTTCTCAGCTTGATAATAGATACTCACCTGCCGAAAGAGATGAAATAATCGGATGCTGCGATACGCAGATATGGCTTGGCAGCAACGACATCGCAAGTGCCGAGGTGCTATCGGAAAGATCAGGAACTATGACGGTTGATGTTTCATCAAAAATGGAAAAGGCGGAGCTTCTGCCGGAGGTCAGGCTTACAAGCTCTGTCGGAAAAAGGCCTGTTCTTACTGTGGATGAAGTATTGAGACTCCCTCTTGATGAAGAGATAATAGTCCTGCGGGGACAGAATATCCTCAAGCTGAAAAAGTATAAATTTCACGATGCTCGTTTTATAAAAGCTCTGTGCGGAAACAATTATGATCAAAATACAGGTATATATAAAGCCTATGGTCAGATTGAATCTGCTATGAAAAGCTTCGATACAGTTATGAGTTTTAGTAATCCATTAAAAAATAACTGCCCTACTTACACAATGAAGTGGAACGGCAAAGAGTACAGTTTATCTCTTACTGATAATAAAAATGTTCTTTCAAAGTTCTCGGTTAGTTCATCAGATGGTAAGGTAAAAATATCAAAATCAGGAAATACTCTTACCGTAACATCAGCTGATCCTATCAGTTCTTCGATTATGGTTACTGCAAAAAAGAGTGTTACCACTGGAAGCAGCAGCACCGTTGCTTACGGTCACGAAAGCAAAGAAATTCAGGATGTTATCGTTAAGACCGACTCTCCCGACCCTGTTTACGGTTATTTCAAGGTAAAAACAGAAGCCACAGGTTCGCTGAAGGTCGTTAAGCAGTACAAAGACCTTAACGGTAATAATGTAAAAAGCGGTATTGAAAGCTTTGTGCTGAATAACACCAAATTCAAGATAAGAAATTCGGCAAATAAATACATTAAAGCATCATATTCGGGAAGCGGCTATGTTTACAGCTATACCGGCTATGTCAGCAGTGCATCTGACGGCACTGTGTTTACACCCAAGAATAATAGCGGAGATTTCTATTTCGAGGTCAATAAGCTTCCTCCGGGAACCTACGAGATCATGGAACAGGATAACAATATCACCGGTTATACTCCATCAGGATCAAAAAAAATCAAGGTGGCTGTTACTGCAAATAATTCCGGCGGAAAAAAGACCGCAACATTCCAGAATAAACCCGACCAGCTTGTTATAAATAAGGTGTTCAACCAGTTCGGTGCTGCCAAGGACGAAGATTATGCAAAGGTCGTATTCAATCTAAGCCAGATCAATGCTGAGGGAAAAGCTGCTACAAAGAGCTTCATTTGCACTGACAAAGATAATAATGTCTATCAGTTTATCAACAGCACTTCTGATGCGGCTTATGCGGGTATCGTGACATCTAAGGAGCTTAGATTTGCTAATCCGAAAGTTCACAGTATTACTGTAACAGGGCTTCCGATCTATGGAAAATCGAATACAGGCGTTGAGGTTGACGAAACTGTTGTTACTGGTGAAAACGGTTCAGTCAGCCTTTCTCTTTTGACAGGTACTTATACCGTTGAAGAAATAAAGTAGCCAACAGATATGTAACGCCTGCAAAGCAGACAATTAAGATAGAAGCAGATAAGACTTCTGCAGTTACATTCAATAACATCCTCAAGCGCGGCAAAGTGACTACAACAAAAGTTGATGAAGAATATCCTGACAATAAACTGACTGGTGCGTTGTTTGAAGTTTATGATTCCGAAGGTGATGCCGTAGATACTCTTAAAGAAGTCTCAGAGGGCGTATATGAGCCTGACGGACTTACGGTAGGAAATTACACTCTGAAGGAAACAAAGGCTCCTGACGGCTTTGATTTGGACGAAAACGCATATCCTTTTGAAATCACTGAAAACGGTGATGTCCGAAATATCGAAACTCTTGCAGGTGTTGGCTTTATCAATAATCCTCAAAAGGGTGATCTTGTCATAAGCAAGCGTTCATCCGACAAGAAGCTTGAGGGCTTCTCTTTCCGTATTACAGGCAAAGCTGTTACAGGTCAGGAATACGACCAGATATTCAAAACTGATGCTAAGGGCAAAATTACGGTCAAAGACCTCAGAGTCGGAACATATACAGTTTCTGAAATTGCTGACGAAACAAATGTCAGATATAATTGTCTATCGTTATACAGATGAGGACACAGGGCGAAATGTAAATGTCATCCTTCATAAAGGCTCCGTTTCGGAAACAGATGAAACAAGGGAAAACTCCATTTCATTTCCGGTGACTTTTCATCGGTATGGCTCTGAAGAGTTCGTAATCAATAATAAAAGAATTCCGCTTTCTCAGGGGGAATCGCCGCTTGATAAAAAATATTACGGCGATGTGAAGGCGGAATCGGATTATGCAAGTACAGATGGAGAAATAACAGCTCTTGTATGGGACGGCGACAGTTATATTTCAGGCGGAGAGGTGTGTAGAAATGCCGTAGCAACGCTTACAGAGCGTCAAATGGTTTATGAAGTAACATATTCCGATACAGTCGAACTGCCCGATGCTGACGGCTTCTGGGCTATCCTGTGCTACGGCGGTGACTGTGAGGAATACACAGGCAAGGTTACATATGAAGTTGAAGCAACGGCGGAGTATTATCCGGTGAAAACATCACCGGTTATCCCGCCGCTTTTTATAGGCATAGGCATTGCAATTCTTGCAATAGCGGTAGCTGTCATTCTGGCAATTATCGCAAAGAAAAAGAAGCAATCAGAAACCTATATCTGAATTACGATGGAGGTGGTTCCAATGATCTGTTTAGCAAAATCCACTACGAAGGAGGTGATCGAAATGAAGCTGACAAACAAGGTCAAAGCAAACCTGACGGCTGCATATATGGCAGGCTGTATGGCACTTTCCGCAGCAACAACAGCTAATGCCGCCGACCTGAGCGGCGTAACGAACTCCGTTACCAGCTCGGTCAATGATATTGTCAATGTCATAACACCTATTGCGTGGGCGGTGGTAATTCTCGTTATCGTCATTACGGGCTGTGTGCTGATGTGGGGCGGCGACAAGGCAAAGGAAAAGGTCAAGTCACACATAACAGCAGTCGTCATCGGCTGTATTCTTGTGGCAGGTGCAAGCACCATCGCAAGCTGGTGGACAAGCTCGCTGACTTCTAATTTCGGTGGAGGTTCATAATTTGTAGGCGGCATTTCCCGCCAAGGAGGGATTATTTTGTATTCAACGCAAACTCTGATCTATCAGGAGAAGGTGCGTCGGCATCATGCAAAAAAGGAATTCCGAAAGACTCAGCGTATGATCCGTACACAGAAAATCATGGGGTTCCTTGCAAAGATCATTGATCCTCTTTGTGCGGGACTTGCCGGCACCTGGGTTATCAATGACGACGATATGGCAGCAAGAACGCTGCTCGCAAACGGCACATATCAGAAGCTGACACGCTCTAATATTTTCGGAAATGCCATCCGTTTTATGGGCTATAACATTTTACAGCTTTTCAAGCTCTTTCTCGATGGTGCGAACAATGTGCTGGATAATGTCTATAAGATGTTTTCGTTCTATAACAGCACCAATGTCAACAGCTACATAAACAACCTTATCGGGTTTCTATGGATACCCTGCGTGATCTCCATTCTGATTTTAGGCTTTCAGCTTATTTTCAATTCAAAAAACAGACCCGATGCAAACAAAATACTGCAGAACGGGCTTATCATAACGATTCTCGTTACAGGTATGCCCGCACTGCTTTCTACTACTGCTTCAATGACCAAGGAATTCGTAAACGGAGATTTTAACAGCAGAGGCAGTCATACCTCAGATCAGGTCATTGCACAATGTCTGACGGATTACGAATACCTATATGATTGGGATCAGCAGCGATTTGTAGTAGCTGATGAAAACACGCTCAATTCCTATGTTGCAACAAACGACTACACTCGTGTCAATTCCATTGATATTAACGAAACTATACGCTATGACAATGCTGGAAACCCGTTTGCCCCAAACTGCGACAAATGGGACAGCCGGGATCCCGTATGTATGCTTTGTACTATCGTTACAATGAAGTCGGACGGTACATATCAATGCGAGCATATCGACGAGCCGCAATGGTGGGAGTTTTTCAGCGATTCATACTTCTATCGCTACGATATTGATTATGTTACCTGTCTTATCACCCTCGGTGCAATGGCAGTCGCAATAATCTTTTCTGCGATAAAGGTTGCTCGTATCCTATGGGAGCTTGCAATATACAGAGTTCTTGCGATGTTCTTTTCTCTTGCCGATCTGCACAACGGCGAAAAGTTGAAGGAAATTATAAAGGCATTTGCAGGATCATTTATCGTTATAATCGTCAATGTAATGCTGCTGAAATTCTTCATGGTATTTTCCGGGTGGCTCTCCTCACAAAGTATTGATGGTTTTTCCAAATCAGTTATGCTTATTTCCGTTGCAATAGCAGTTATTGACGGTCCGAATTTATGTCAAAAGCTTATCGGCGTTGATGCCGGAATACGATCTGCTGCGGCTACCGTCGGTGCAGTTTATGCAGCAGGAAAAATCTCTCACAGTGCCGGAAAAGGTGCTGTAAAGATCGGCAAGGGTGTCGGTGAGTTCGGCATGGATGTTGCGACAAAGGGTGCTGCTATCGGCGGATTTGCTGCCGGAGCAGGTGTTGAGGGTGCAAAAGCTCTGAAATCTGCAAAGTCCGGAATCAACACACCGAAGGATCAGAAACAGGATGAGAAATCAAAGAAAAAGGATGAAAAGTCCAAATCAAAGGCAGCCGATCGTTCTGATAAGTCACAGGAAAACCGTAATGATGCGATAGGCAGACAGGTTGCTGCGGATACTTCGGGCAAAATGAAGTCAGATCCGTCATATTCCTCTGATAATATCGAAGCCTATGAGGATGCAGCAAAATCAATTCCACAAGGGGCAGGAAAATCCGATGCACAAATAACTGATATGGCAGAGGATGCCTATATCCATACACACGGAGATCAGCTTGTAGATGAAGCCGCAGAGATCATGGACGAAGCTGCAGCAAACGGCACGGATATGTCAGAAAAGGATGCTCTGACATCCGCATTTGCAGGAAAGCACAAAGACAGTTCAGCCGTTTCATCGGACGGTACATACAGAGGAGCAACTCAGGGTGCGAAAAACAAGATCGACAATTTACAACAATCGCAGAAGGCACAGGGACGCTCTGTTGACAGTGCAAGGCTTGCAAACTACAGCAAGATCGCAGGTAATGCCCGTAAGCATCAGAACAGCAAGAAGTTCAGAAATCTGCCCGAGGTTCAGGCACATACTGCCGCAGCAGCAGAAATGCACGGAAGAAGCTACGATCCGTCCTCCCCCGGCACTGCCGAAAGGGTTGACGCTTATCAGGGCAATATGAGTACAGCTCTGGAGCATAAGGATGAAATAATGTCCCACGCTCAGGATTATATGGCAGATCAGAAGAAGTCGGGCAACAATAAGATCACCGAGGAACAGGCTATCGCACATGTAGTTGCAAATGAGGAAGACTATGATATGTCATACGGTTTTGGCAGAAGTTACTCAACTGACATTGCTGAAACGCTGATCGCATCAGATAAGGTGGAGGCATCTGCTCCGGCTCCCGATACATCTCAACAGAGAAGTGAGCGCAGCAGAAGCATTATAGGCAACACTGGCGTAAATCAAAGTCTTGGCAGAGAAAAGCAAAGCCACGATAAACCGAGACCTTCTGTTATCGGTTCTGCAAAGGGCGGATATGATGCGGCGAGGTCGTTTTTCGGAAGGAAAAAGAAATAATCATGGTACAAAAAAGGGACTGCCTTGCGGCAGTCCTGAAAGCTATGTTTATTAAGATAAATCAGAATTTAGCTTTGTAATTATTGGTGGTTTATTAGATATTACATCAATTATATGATTTTCAGTATATATCCCATAATGCTTTCTATCTATTTTCCACTCATCAGAATCAAAATCAAAAATCACCTTTTCGTAGTAATCAAGAAAGTTTGATTTTTCAAATATTATTAGATAATTTCCTTTTCTGACTTCATCTTCTTGCCAATATGTGTAACTTTCATTTCTGCATTGATATATGATATAGCTTTCAAATCTGATCTCATAAACCCTGTTCGTATCTTCATATATAGGGTACGAGTTAAGCAGCATTTTTTTGAAATCGGGATTATCATTATTTATACCCGCATCCAAATCATCAGCGTTTTCTCCTCTTTTCGGCAAGGCGATTACTATAATCAATTCATTGTCAGAATTATCACTTATAGAAAGAATAAATGGCGCATTGGGACATTTTTCTGTTATCTCTTTATTTTCTGAGCCAAATTCCAACATCATACACACCCCTAAATTCTAATTTGTCGCTTTAACGACAATTAAATTATAGCACACCAACCCACAAAAAATCTACTACAAGAAAGAAGGTCATCTATGGAATTATTATGTTTTTTCGGAGGCTTGTTTTTAGGGATATTTGCAGGATTTTTCTGCATGAGCCTGATGAAAACTGCCTCAGACAGCGACATCTCAATGCAGAAGCAAGCCGAAAAGCATTTTGGTAAACAACAGGAACAGAGGTGAACTCATGTACATGATGCTCAAGGAGCTTGAAACTCCGTTTAAGATCAATAAATTTATATACGCCCTTGACCTGTTTATCCTTATAGGATTTGCAGGTCTGGGCGTACTCCTTCAGGGTATGGTTTTTTCAAAGCTGCAAATGGTTTTCTTTGTATTCAACTTTTTGGTAGGCTGCTTTCTGACAGCACCGTCATTTGCTAATCCGCAGAAAAGGAACTTCCAGTCGCTTTTCCTGCTGCTCAGAAAGACGCAGAATAAAACGGTTTATCATTCCGTTTCCGTGGAGTATTCAAGGGCGGATGCTATTAATTTCAGGGAGAGGGTATGATCAAATATGGTCTGAACTTCTGCATCATTTCAAACATCATTGTTCCGGGTGCAGATTCTGCAGGAGTACATCCCTCATGCTCAAGCGATAGCTTTTCAGCATTTTCTATTGCTGTATCAAGGTGAGGTAAAAGAATATCGAACAGATCATCTCTGTTTTTCTTATATTCTCCAAAACCGGCAAGGTACTCAGTAAGCTTGGGAAAATATTCAAAGCGGTGCAGATTGGACTGCATATAGCTGAAATGAAGCAAAAACCATAATTCAATACATTCATTCGACCATATTGCATGATAAGTAACGCCGTCTTTTGTACCATAGTTTTCGCATAGTGTTGCCGTCACATTAAATCTGTCAACCGGAAAATCATCCATATCATAAACGAGCCAGACATGGCTGTAACCGTTAGGGCTTTTCAAAACAAGACTTCTTGCATATTCAAATAATCCTCTTGTATTTTTTCCCGAACCGATGATTTCCAACTGAATACGGTTCTTTTCGTTTCTGTTTATGTTTTCTTTTAACAATTCAAAATATTGCGGCTCTGTTTTTGTACCTTCGGTTACTATGAGGTTATAATCTAATGATATTTTCCTCTTTTTACTCTCTCTTTTATCCGGCCACTTCATTTCGCTATGTTTGGGTGGTTTAAGGCTCATGCTTTTACCTCCCAGTCAAGAATTGTTTTCAGATACGGGTCTGCACCATATCGTCCTTCAAGATACTGCTTGCTGTATGCAGCAGTATTGTTGATATGCTTATCATCAACAGTTCTTATATCGTACAGGGAATATATCTCGCTTTCTCTTTTATCATTCAGTGCAGCAAACCATATTTCATCCCTTCTGAACACAGTATTGCTCATTGTAGTCAGATCGTGTGAAGTAAACAAAAGCTGTGCTCCGTTTTTGTTTATATCCGGATTTTTGAAAAGGGAAATAATATATCTCAACAGCTTTGGATGCAGCTTTGCATCAAGTTCATCAACGATCATCAGACGACCCTCATTAAGAGCTATGATCACATACGGAAGAACGGAAAAAAGCTTCTGCGTTCCGGCAGATTCACCGAGGAAGTTCAGTTCGTAGTTTTTTCCTTCTATTATGCGGTACAAATACAGTTCCTTATGCTCATCATCATATTTATAATCGCTTATATCAATTCCCATGTCGTTCATCAGTCTGAGTATGCTCTTTTTCTGATCCTTGCCTGAAGACAACAGCAGACTGTTCTCCGAAGCAAAATCAGCATAATTCTTTAATACGCACGATTCAAACCAACACTGTGTTTCTGTAATTACCGGAATATTATAATTGATTGACAGGAAGGAAAGATATGGCATCTTGGGATTTACTTCTGTGTTAATAGACTTTGATCTCAGACTTGCACCAAGAGTTATATTACTTCTTTCACGTTCAAAGATCATAGCAGTCTTTTTTCCTGTGTAAGTCTTTTTATAAAGACACTCGTTAATTATTTCTCCGTTCTGAATGGAAATATAATATCTGAATTCATTATCAACAGTTCTGAAAAACAGATCAAAGGCAGTCGGCTCATCCTCCGATGTATCATCAAAAAGAAATGGCTGACAGCTTATTGGCTGCTGATAGACCTTCATGCGATTTTTATCGAGCTTACAGATAGGATCAACAACAATGGAGATAAGGCTTGCAAGTGCCATTAAAAGATTCGTTTTTCCTCCTCCGTTAGGTCCATATATAACGCTGACTGGAAGCAATGAAGATACCTTTTCTCTCTTGATTATAGCATCATCAAATTCAGGTATTGCCGCCGACTGAAAATCCAGAGTAGTTTCGTTCTTATATGATTTAAAATTCTGAAAAGAAAACCTGATAATCATTGTTAGTCACTCCTCTGTATTCAGTATATACCAAAACAACGCAAAATACAAGTTTTATATCAAAAATACTAAAAATATTTTTCAAAACCGCTATATAAAACTGCAATTATAGTTAATTAGAAAGGAATGATCCCATGCCAAAGAAACACAAAGAAGAAAAAATCTACATTCCCAAAAGCACCGCCGAACTGCTGCCCTTTGTCTGCATTGACAAAGGACTTTTTTATATGAACGACAAAAGCTATGTAGATATTATGCAGATCGTCACGAAAGACCTTATTTCCGCCTCAGAGTCAGAAATCGAATTTGATATGCTGCAGTTCGAGAAGTTCTACAAGATGTATGCGGCTGACTGCAAGATAATCGGAATCAACTTTCCGACCGACACCAAACGACAGCAGCAGTATTTTCAGCATAAGATAAACACAGCCGATAATCCACTGTTCAAGGAAATCTTGCAGACAAAATACGAGGAGCTTGTGGATGTCAACCTCTACTACACCGACCGTGAGTATTATCTGATGATCTTCTGCCCATCATACGAAAAGTACCTTGAGGCTCGGAACATCATCACCGTCACTCTCAAAAATGTCGGGCTTATTTCAGAAATAGACACCGAGAAGAAAATACGGATAATCACAAAGCTTTGCAATAAGGCTACAAGTATTTATGGATAAAGAAAGAAGGTTCAAAAATGTTCCCAAAAAAGAAAAAATCCTCCGAATCAGAGGAGCAATTACAGCAGGATAAGCACCTAATTGCAAAGATACAGCCCCAGGGCGGAATCACCTTCGGGGATGAAAAGCTGATCAAAACAGGCGACGGCTATGAGATCATCCTGCATATCTACAAATATCCGAAATACATAGATAAATTCTGGCTGACTCAGATCGTCAATATTGATAATGTAGTCGTGACGATTGATATTGAAACGAAGGATCAGCAGAAGGTCAAGCAGAATATCAACAACTCTATGTCCGAACAGCGTACCCGTATAATGTATGCGAAGGATATGCAGGAGCGTATCGAAGCTGAAGATGAATTTGCCGATCTTGAAACGCTGTATAACGAGGTTTCAAGGATGAATCAGGTCATGAAACTCATCCATGTCCGGCTGTTTGTTTCCGGCAGGACTATTGCGGAGGTCGAAAACAATTCCAAGGAAATAATGAATCATCTGGAATCAAACGGCTATAAATCGGCTGTTTTCCTTAACGAATGTCAGCATGAATGCAGTCTATGTTTTATCCTATCGGTGTTTCAAATGCAGAAGCTGCAAAAATATATGCCCGCAACGGTCAGCCGACAACTTCATCTGCACTGGCAGGCGGGGATCCGTTTCATTTTACTTCGCTTAATGACGAGTACGGAAGTCATTACGGCACTTCTACAGCAAACGGCTGCGGTAAGATAATGCTTGATCTGTTCCACAAGGACAATCAGAGGACTTCCTACAACGGAATTATTATCGGCAAAATGGGTTCAGGTAAATCAACACTCCTCAAGAAAATGCTTATGGACAGGGCTGTTCGTGGGGATTATATCCGTGGCTATGATCCGTCCGGTGAGTTTCGCTATCTTGTGGAAGAACTGGGCGGCAGTATCGTTTCACTGGACGGTACTGACGGGATCATGAATATGATGCAGATAATGATGTCGGCGGAGATCGACAGCGTTTCCTATGTCCAGCATATTTCAAAATTAAACACCATCTATAAATTTCTCGTGCCGGATGCACCTCAGCCGGAACTGTTGTGGTACGAAAAGATGATACGCAAGCTGTATATCAAATTCGGTATCATTTCCGAAGATGAGCAGATCGGCGGTCTTGTGCTGACAAATTTGGCGGCAGATCAGTACCCTATCTTATCAGACCTGATGGAAGTGATCAGAGAGGAAAAAGCCCTGCACTATGCCACGGACGAAGCCTACGCCTATATATGCAAGATCGAGTTGGTTATCGAAAATCTTATAACCAACTACGGCTATATCTTCAACGGGCATACCTCTATTAATGATATTCTGTCCGATCAGATTGTTTTCTTTGACATCAAGAACCTTGCGGGAATGAAATCCGAGATATTTGATGCACAGTTATTTTCTTCGTTATCTTTGTGTTGGGATAACTGTATCAAAATTGGCAGACCAATGAAAGAACTATACGATAACCACAAGATAGCATGGGAAGATATTCGGAGATTTATGGTTCTTATCGACGAAAGCCACAAAACCATAAACGCAAATAAGCCACACGCTATCGATCAGGTTTCGGTTTTTGCCCGTGAAGCCCGTAAGTTTTTTGGCGGTATTTATCTTGCGTCACAGTCTATTCGTGACTTCGTGCCGGAGGGTTCGGATAGCACGGCGGTTGATAAAATCAAGGTGTTATTCGACCTGTCGCAGTATAAATTCGTACTGAATCAGGATACAAATGCTATTGACACCATTGACAGAGTTTTTGGTCACAGTTTCACACGCTCCGAGCTTGAGGACATCCCGAAGCTGTCAAAGGGACAGACAATTCTTTCAATACAGTCAAGCAGGAATATTGCCTTCAATATCGACTGCACCGATCAGGAGCTTGAACTATTCAGGGGTGGTGCGTAATGGCGGAGAAAAAGAAAAATAAAAAGGGCTGTATAGTATCTTTGGTTATGACAGTCTTGGGCTGCCTTTTCATGGGATTTATGCTTATTATGGCAGCAGCCTCGGCAGTCAATACCGAGGGTGGACGGCAGGAATCGGTTACTACCGTTCAAAGCTCCAACCTGAACACATACATAAATACAAGAAGTACGGAACAGATTGCCATAGTGAATGCCACACAGAACGAGCATACCAGTCGTGGCGGAACAGAAACAAGAGGCGGTGACAGCTATATCGAAGCACTGACACCAGATCAGGTATCAAGCCCGGAGTCAAGCACAACCTCCGGCAACAGTTCAAGTCAAACGGACAGCCCCATGAATATAAATTGGAATTGCCATTTTGTCGGGCAAGTAATGACAAATGCCGGACTTGATACTTCATTATGGAGCAGCAATGCTCCAACCTTTGCAACCAACCTGCATAATAACGATAGTTTCAGCCTGCCGAACGGCTATATTCCGAGAGTCGGAGATATTATCTTCTGGGGTCGTCCTGTCAGCACACTTTCGGCAGGTCAGGCTGTCCGGGCAAGGTACTGCGGTATTGTGACACAGGTGGAGATGATAACCAACCGCACGGAGATCAACGCTATGCGGATAACCGTCATTGAGGGCGATGTTGAGGGAGGCAGAACCAACGGAAACTACGACCACAGCACCGCCTATGTCGAAGCCTATGTTTATGATCTATATGAAACTCAGGGCAACAATCATCACGGCGGTACATACGATCAGATTGTCGGCTACGGAACTGTCGCATCGGATATTGTTACTCAGGAATCCACCACTGACACTTCAGACCTTGAAAACCTCGTTTATACTATCAATCTGACATCAACATATGATGCCGCAATCGCACAGCAAAGCTAAGGAGGGTATATGAAAGTTATCAAGAATTATAAGCTATGGATCATTCTGTCTGTTTCATTTTTGCTGATGTTCGCTGCCGTATGTATTTATTTTTCGGGGCTGTATTCCGAGCTGGAGAGCTATCGTGAAAAGGAATATAGCATTTCAGAGCAAAAGCAAGTCATAAATCAGCTTACGGATGAGAATAAACGGCTTAAAACAGAACAGCTTTCCGCCAATAATTCTGAAAATCTGTCTGATTTAATAACGGCTTTTGTTGACGGGTATTACACCACCGATGGTAATGAAAATGAAAACGAGAAAGCCGATAAGATTCATACCCTTGAAGACAAAGCAGATTGAGATGATCTGCAGAGATTGAAGTCCTCCGTCGGGAATCGGTTCAACGCCGTGAATAATATAGAAAAGCCTGGGGAAAATACTGCAGACAGCTGTGATTGCCCCGACTATCACAGCGTTTGATAAGAAGCCCTGCTTCATAAGACTCCGCAGGCCCTTCCAATCTTTTCCACCTGCCATGATACCTGCCAGTGGCCGCATGGAATCCTGTACACTGCCCGCCAGGATTAGCGCAAGATTAAAAGCGAAGGAGCATACTGCGTCAATCGTGCCGCCATGTTCACCAAAGGCTGAAATTATAATTCGAATCATAACATATCCCTTGATCGCCATCATCAGAGACTCGGCGGATTCGGGAAGTCCGCTTTTAAGAATTGCTTTGACCTCACCCACAGAAGCCTTCACTCCGTGCGAATCAAAAAGAGAGGTCTTTTTCGTGATAATGATAAGCGACAGGGTACATCTGACAATATTGGCTCCGGCGGTACAGAACCCTGCTCCTGCAACGCCCATATGCAGCACGCCCACAAAAAGCAGATCAAGAATAACATTAACTATACCTTCTAAAATAGACAGACGCATGATGGTCTTCATTTCCCCGACAATCTGAAGCTGATATACCCCTACTGTCGAAATCAATCCGAAAGGCATTGAGATCATCACGCCTATTGCATACTCCCTCGTCAGCTCAGTCATCTCAGGAGAAAGGCCGTAGGAACTAATAAACAAGAGAACGGCAGGAAATCCTAACACAAGAACAAGAATGGCACTGATTATCATGATTAGTTTTGATGTCGCCTTAACAACTGCCAGCCGTTTATGATCGTTTTCACCCATGCACAAAGAAAGTGTAGTACCTATGCCTGTTGCAACCAAAACAGACGCAACACCGATCAGGACAGTTATCGGACGAAATATGCTAACAGATGCCAAGGCATTTTCTCCGACTAAATTGCCCACGACTAGTCCATCTACCGATATAAGCAGCAATGAACACAGGTTTGTTATGATCATAACAGGGATGTATTCAAAAAGCTTTTTTACTATCAGTGCGTCGCTTCGCCGAAATCGTTCCCGTATATTTTCATTCTCTTTTGTCATAGAATCCATAGTGTACTATTTCATATTATATTGCCCCCGTGCAGCGAATAAGATCAAAATAACAGATCATTCCGGCTCGTCTATATTTTTATTCTGAAGCTCCGTATAAACCTCAGTGAATTCCTTTGCACTGTCACTCGTGACAGTTTTCGCAATATACAGCAGCTGCCTGTTGATATCCATTGCGGCAGCCGCCTCGGGTCGGAACGAATATTTCATAGTGTTGTTTTTGCTACAGCCCCTTTGCATAGATATGGTAAATGTTGCAACTGATCATTAACGCATTATAGCCGTTTTACCTGCATAAGTAATTTATTTTCGCCATTATTGCAACTGTAATTAACCTCATCAAGAAATGGCTTCACGATTTTTATTGACAGGCTTTCTTCTCTGTCAAAAGGATTAAAGGGCACTCCGCAATAGGTTAACTCAACAGAGCAGTCCTCGCCGTTTTCGCCGCACATCGCACAAAAATGAACAGGATAAACGTTTTTCTCTGATGAGAGCAATTCAACAACGACGCACTCCTCAAAAATATGTTCAAGTGCTGTCTGCTGTTTTTGATTCATATATTGCTTTTTCACAAATTCTGCAAGCTCGGCTGTCACGCCGGCAAGATCAAATTTGTTATCATTGAAAGTTGTTTCGTAAGTGTGATAATGGTTAACAAAAGCTCGTGTTTTCATTTCATTGGGATGATGGAATATCTGATCAGGAGTACCATCCTCAAAAATTACGCCCTCATCCATATAAAAAACCCTGCTGCTTACATACTCTGCAAAGCGCATTTCGTGAGTTACTATAAGCATTGTGTAATCCTTTGCGGCAAGCCCTCGGATAACATACAAAACCTCGTTCACCATTTTCGGGTCGAGAGCAGATGTAGGCTCGTCAAACAAAAGGATTTTAGGCTCCATTGCAAGGGCTCTTGCGATGGCTACACGCTGCTTTTGACCGCCTGATAATTCATCGGGGAAATGATGCTCTTTGCCCGAAAGTCCAACCATTTGCAAAAGCTCCATACCACGCTTGACGGCTTCCTCTTTGGAAGTGCCACGCAGCATAACGGGTCCTGTTATAATATTTTCCAGTACATTCATATTTGAAAAAAGATTAAAGGACTGGAAAACCATACCGACCTCACGGCGCATTTTACGAATTTCTTTTGGGTCATCCGTGATTTTTTCACCCATAATATATATTTCGCCGCAAGTCGGCGTTTCAAGCCTGTTAATACAGCGAAGCAGCGTGCTTTTTCCTGTTCCCGACGGACCTATGATAGAAATAACCTCGCCCTTTGAAACTGTACAATTCACATCGCGAAGCGGATGAGCTTCATCATATTTTTTACTCAGATGCTTTATTTCAAGAAGAATATTATCTGTCATTTTTATCCGCCTTCTTTTCTGTCAGTCTTTTTGCCTTCCTGCGAGGATTCATTCTGTTACCCACAAGAGTAAGCAACCACAGGAAAATTCTTGCAATAAGGAAATAAATCAAAGCAGTAAACACAAGTGAGAAAAACGATTCATAGGTTCTTGCTCGTATGATATCCGAAACCTTAGTCAGATCCTGTACAGCAATGAAACCTACAACTGAGGTGTTTTTAATCATTGCAACCACTTGGGATATATACATATCAAAAGCAAGCAGAACTGCTTGTGGGAAAAGAATTTTTCTGAATACCTGCCACGAGCTCATTCCCATTGCTTCAGCCGCTTCAACCTCGCCGCTGGCAACGCTGTTCATACCGGTATCGAGTATAACTGCAGCACGGCAGGCAAAGCTTATCGAAAAGGCAATTATTGCAACAGGAATCTCCTTCAGTCCTGTATCGGCAAATACAATATAAAAGCATATCATCAGTACCAGAACGGTCGGGATACCTTCAATAAGCGAAATAAACGCATTCATCAGTTTTGAAATACCTTTTATTTTGCTTCGCTTTAGTATGCAGAACACAAACCCCAGAAGACTTCCCAAAACAAGCGTGCCAACCGAGAGCAGCATAGTAACGCCGAGACCGTTTAAAATCATTTTCCAACGGTTTTCACGGATCAGTGTTTTATCAAAGGCGGTTAAGATATTCTCAAAAAAGCCGGGCTTCACCGTATCGCCCTTGTCTAATATAAGCACGCCGACGGGTGCCGTATATACCGGTGTTTCCGGAAAAATAACCTTTTCAGCCCGCTCTGGCGTTTTCAGAATACCGCCAGACAGCATATCAACCTTGCCAAACTCTGCGTCATTCAGACGGGATGTAATGCTCTCGGCACGAAATTCTACCTTGTAGTTATATTCGTAGGCAAACTGCAGCGTAAGCTCAATATCATAGCCGACAAGCTTATCGCCCTCGTAAAAGGAATTCGGCACTAACTCGCCCGAGGTTCCTACAACTAATGTTTCAGCACTATCATCGGCAAGAGGTATATCAGGCATTTCATAATTCTTGTCTATCATCCATTTCTGATAGAGTCCTGCAAGCTCACCACTGTCCTGCATCCCCTTTAAAAACTCGTTTAGCTGATTTTCAAGTTGACTATACTTTGTCTTTGGAGAGATTGCCATTCCGCAATCTACATCTCCTATATTATCAAGCACACGATAGGTGTTTTTCTTTTCCTCTACACCGATGCTGTTGAACTGTTTTTCCTGTGCGTTGGGGAATACTTCGACTATCATAGGCTCGTGTGCTGAGCCTGTCAAGCCACCGATAGTAATATCTTCCTTGTTCAAATCAGAAACACGGCTGATCGTACCGTTTTCCTGTTTTGCAGAGCAACCAGAAAACATTGCAGAGACGCATATAACCGTTAAAACAACCGCAAAAAAGCAAAGAAACCTTTTTCGTAGCTCCTGATTTTTGTTGTGGGAAATTGTTGTGTTTTTCATAATACCCCCTTTAATCTTTTATTATATTATTACGGTAATTATATCATACTGTATTTCTATTCTGAAGCTCCGTATAAACTTCAATGAATTCCTTTGCACTGTCACTCGTGACAGTTTCCGCAAGGGACAGCAGCTGCCTGTTGATATCCCTTGCGGCAGCTGCCTCGGGACGGAACGAATAGTGAACAAGCTGTTCAAAAACATGCCTTCGGTTTCCGTAATAGCTTTTTAAATTAAAGACACGGGAAAAGCCGTCAAGCTTTCCTAAAAAATCTAAAGGGATCAGAGTTTTCCAACAGCCAAAGCACTTGCCGCAATTCACACCTCCCGCTGCCGAATTATAACAAACGGACAGGTATTGTCTGACATCAGGATCATCTGCAATAGCCTCAAGCTTTTTAACCCTTGATACATGGTCACTAAGCTGATAATTAAGGCTCTCTGTCCCGCAGCAGGAGCAGATCAGATCCTCATAACTCTGTGTCGGGCTTGAAATAGAAGGCTCTCCAACATTATCAGCATTGCCGGAGGAGGAAATCAGGTATAAGGAGAAGAGATGCTCCAGTGCAAGAGTGCAGGCTAAAAAGCGGTACATACCGGTAAATATCAACCCGCCCCGATAATAGTCCCGATCGAGATTGGTTCTCACTACCAAAAAAGGCAGCTTATGGTGCTCTGCGATCATTCCTGCATACTCCAGAACATGTTCGTTATACAGTTTCTCCTGCTCATCAATAAGAACATCTACATCATATGGCGGCTTGACAAACGGAAACAAATAGTCTGCCATGTAATAGGAAAGATGGGTAAGCTTTTTCCCTACGGGGGCATCTTCTCCCCCGTAGCAATGGAGAGTATAAAACGAATCTGCACCGCAGGAAAGTCCTGACACTACCCCGCCCTGCGTTTCGACCCGTTCTGATGTAACCTCACCCTCCAGTCTGATAGCCCTGAAGCCGCCTTTAGCGAGTGCAGGGATAAGCGTACCGGTCAAGCCGTCATATAATTGTTTGGAAACAGGTGCTTCAAACCGAATATCTGAGCCTGTGAGCATAGCATACCAGAGCATAGCAACAACAAAAGCGTTGCTGCGCTCTGGACAAAGGTAACGTGCGATATTGACGAAGATCTCCTCCACCGAAATATCTATCTGCATCTGCGGCTTCATAGGGCAGCCGATAAGCTCAAGCTGCCCGTCAATAAACTCCAATACTGAATGAAGATTCTCTGTAATTGCTTCCGTTTTAAATTCTTTCATGATCTTAACCTATGTTCAGTATATCCGTAAAGCCTGTGATCTCGAAAATCTCCATAATTTCTTCGCCGACATTTATAACCTTCATTGAACCCTGCTTGTTCATTGTTTTCTGTGCGGAAAGAAGCACACGAAGTCCTGCGGATGAAATGTACTCTAACTTTGCAAGGTCAAAAACAAGCTCGGTCACACCGTCATATGATGCCTTTAATTCTTCTTCAAGCTTTGGTGCTGTCGAGGTGTCAAGTCTGCCAGTGATAGTGAGTGTAAGCTTGCCTGCGTCCTTTTTGCTTTCAATCGTCATAATGATCGTCTCCGTTCCAACAGGAACATAATAATTGTATCATACTGCTTTTATTATCATATCGGCTTTTTCAATGCTGCCAAGCAGATCCTTCATAATTAAAGCTGAAAAGTATCTGCGTTTTTCTTCGGGTATAACATCAGAAAATACGATGCCCCCGAGACTTCTTATGAGAGCGAAGCTAATCAGCGATTCTTCAAGGTCTGCAACAGCTTTGTCATTATCTGTTCCAAGATAATCCCTGATTAATATATCCCACATTCTTACAGCCTCCTCAGCCGTCATACCAAGGTATCTCATTGCCACATCGGGATTTTTCTTCGGAGTAAGGCTCAAAAGATGATAAGTACCGAGCAAGTCTATTACCGGATGACCGACAGAAGCATCTCCCATATCTATCAGGATCAGTTCATCGTTTTGTACCATTATATTTCCGGGGTAATAATCTCCGTGGATAAAGGTATTGCGCACAGGTATGGAATCTATCAGATCATAGACCCTCTGCATATCCTCCTCGCTGTAATAATCACTTTTTGCGGCAATATCCGCCCATAGTCTGAGCGTCATACGGGCATCCGGCATTGTATCTTTCTCCATTTCGGTGGAATGGAGCTTTTTCATAAGATCAGACATCCTGAGAGCATATTCTCTGAGCTTTTCAGTGAGAGCATATTCTCTGAGCTTTTCAGGAGCGTTATGCACTACGCTGCCAAGAGTATTTGCATCAACAAGCTCATATATCATGCCAAGTTCGTCACCGACCGTGACAAGCTCAAATGGGATCGCCGAAGGAACACCGTGGACAAATGCCCTTCTTGCTGATTCCTGCTCACGTCTGATCTTTTCGGGCGGGTTGGATATTTTGTTATACACCTTAACGATCCGTTCATCATCAAGACGATATGCCCTGCCGTTAGCACCGGCACCGAGCAGAACGGCATTATCAATATTGATCTCTTTAAGCCTTTTGCTGACATTCAGTATTTCGGTAAATCCTGTCACTTCGAAGATTTCATAAACCTCGTTACTGACATTGTTGATTGTAACATCACCCACGGCCTTTGCAAGCTTTAAAAGGACACGAAGCTCTGCACTGGAAATGTATTCCAGCTCTGAAGCGTCGATCACCGCAGGCTTTGCTGCCATAAGATGCTTTTCAAATTCTGCTGCGTTTGTAGTGTCAATTTTTCCTTTTATCTGATACATAGTTTTACCCCCTATTTTCAAAGCAGCTTTACACCCAGCATTGTCAGATCATCAAACTGTGGTGCATCGCCAACAAATTCTTCTACGGATTTTTTCATATTTTCAAGAAGCTTTTTCGGGTCTGCTTCGGGTTCTGAGTTGAGGGCTGAAAGCATCCTGTCCGTTCCGAAAAGCTGGTTTTCGGCATTAGTAGCCTCTGCAACACCGTCTGTATAGAGGAACAGAGTGCCGCCCTTTTCAAGCGTGAACTCGTACTCCTTATACCTCATGCCGGACATGCCGCCAATAACAAAGCCGTGCTTGTCCTTGAGAAGCTCAAACTCGCCGTTTGCCTTTTTGATGATGGGGTATTCATGTCCCGCATTTGCGGCTGTAAGCCTGCCTGTTGATATTTCAAGTATACCGAGCCATACGGTAACGAACATATCCTCACGGTTGCTTGAGCATATTGTCGCATTGGCAGCAGTAAGTATCTCAGCCGGAGTCTTTCCCAATTTTGCATAATTTGCGAGTATGATCTTTGATGCCATCATAAAAAGTGCAGCAGGAACGCCCTTGCCTGAAACATCAGCCATCACAAGACAGAGATGATCGTCATCCACAAGGAAAAAGTCGTAGAAATCTCCGCCGACCTCCTTTGCGGGATCCATTGAAGCGTAAATATCAAATCCTGTTCTGTCAGGAAAGGGAGGGAATATACTTGGCAGCATACTTGCCTGAATTTTTGCAGCAAGATCAAGCTCTGTAGAAATACGCTCCTTTTCGGCAGTTACCTTTGTCAGATCATCTACATATTTAATGATACGCTCCTCCATATGATCTATTGAGGAGGCAAGAATTCCGATCTCATCGTTATTTCTGACTGTTACTGACAGCCCTTTTTCAGGCAGGTCATTTTCATGTGAAAAGCGGCTTGCTTCCTCGGTTATCTTTGTGACAGGACGCAGAAATACACGGTGCAGATATATGCTCTGACCTATGATAACAAGTATCATCAACGCAATCATTACAACAAGTATTTTCCCGATATATGTATTCCTGACATGAACAAGATTATCCATCTGGCGCTGAACGCAAAGAATAGCTGTTGTTTTTCCATCTGCATTTTTAATCGAAACCATAGCTGTAATATGGGGGTCCGTCTCGATATATCCCTTATCCCTTATCACAAGCTCCTGAGCTGATTCACCCTCATACAGTCGGCGGTATTTTTCCATATATTCCTCGTTTGTTGTATCACGGACAAAGCCGAATTCATAGAGGGTGTAATCGCTGTTTTTCGTTGATAGTGGAGAAAAGAAATGTAATGTGCTTATAATCGCTCAGATCAGGACGGATAACATAGATAAATGTTGAACCGGAGGAATTGCACAGCCTTTCCATTGATTCAAGGGCAGCAATATATTCATCTGTTGTGCCTCCGCTTGCAGCATAATCCTCGATTTTGCTGACATCAAATTCCATAACAGCAGTATTCGCAGTACGGAAGGCACCGTCGGAATACTGATCAAGAAGAGCATCGGTAAAATTCCGAAAGCCCATCATACTTACGATCAAAGAAAAAAACAATAAGAAGTATTACTATTCCCAATATGCTTTTGAAAACTATACTTACTTTAGGCTTATTCTTTTTTACCACCACAGTATCACCCTCCGTATGATATGTTGCTCAGCTGATTTTCAGCGAAAAAAGAGTAATCGCTAATTATATTATTCTAACATACAGGGCGTAACAAAGGCGTAACAAAATAAAACGATATAGCCGTATTTTGATGAATATTTTTTTAATAATTTGTTAAATTATTATTAATTTTTATGATTGTTGAAAATATGTCAGTTAAATGATAGAATTATTATGCAAATATTTTTTCGGGATGGTGATAAAAATGACGGACTACACCATAATGACATATATCACGAATAATTATGTTACCCTGCTTCTTCTTGCAGCACTTGTGATACTTCTGATTGTAAACCGGAAGATGAAAATAAGCGGTCTGCAATATGTCTGGACGATCATAGGTATAGTTTTCACTCTTACTCTTTGCGAAGCATTTGAGGATATATGTGATCTGTATAACTGGGACTATCGGCTT
>CACWVH010000006.1 GCA_902764235.1 uncultured Ruminococcus sp. | reverse complement strand
ACGGCGGCAGGCGTGCTGCGCACGCCTGCCGCCTGGCTGAAATGAAAACCCGGAAGGTTTAAAAAAAGATTTAATTCAATTTCACGGATTCAGGAAATACACCAGCGAATAATGAATTTGGAGTTTGGAGTTTGGAATTTGGAATTAATTTATGTACACACAGCTGCTTTTTACCGTTCAACCAAAAGTAAATAGTGGAACGCAAATCTTTTAATCAGCGTAACGAATCCGCCCACCCTCACACAAAACTAACCGCTGCCACAAAAGTAAGCGAGCACGCCGCAGGCAGCGCAGCGCACCGAGCAAGTGCAGTAAGCGAGCACGCACACCGCAGGCGGTGGGCAGCGCAGCGGGGACGGGGTGGAGATAAGGAGGTGAGATTTCCTCTCTTTGGCTGCGTCCGCATCCTGCGGACGCCTGCGAAGAAAGCAGAGGTACATAAGAATCAGTAACAGCGTAACAACTCCGTTCCCCCAGCTGCACAGTCTTTATTTCCCTAACACCTGCAAATCAGACCGCAGGCAATCTTTTCCCCCGAATTTCCCGAGGGCTGTGTGCGGAAATCGTCCGCAGCACTGTGGATCACAACTGTTTTCCCTATTATATCACAAATTCCAAAACGGTTTGTGCAGAATTCCATATAAGCCCGGCCTCCGCATGAAAGAAGCGGCGGCATATCTCCCGGATGCATGGGATGCTGCTTGTCATCAGGGTCAAAATGACCACCTGTTTCTGAAAAATCCTTTCCGCTGCAGCTGTCACCCTCATGGATATGAAAGCCGTGGAAGCCTGAACAGCTGTCCGGCAGACCGGAAATATCCGCCCTGACCTTCACAGCATCTCCGCTGCGGAAAAACAAAACCTCACCGCATATCTGCGGACAGCTTTCTCCGCCTCTGACAACTGCTTTTGCAAACGGTCTGTTTCTTTGAAGCATAATATCCCTCCTGAAGGATATTATGATATATTTCACCGCATTATTACTTTTTTAATCACAACAAATGAATATAACAGTAAAAAACAGGCAATACTAAATCTGCAAATCCAAAGCTCATTTTAATAATTCATTCCGGGAGGACAGCTATGGAATTTCTGAAAGTAATTATCGCATCCCTGCTTTCTGCCTTTATTCTTTTCGTAATCGCCAAGCTTATCGGTCACAAGCAGATATCACAGCTTGAGCTGTTTGATTATATCACAGGTATCACCCTCGGTTCAATAGGTGCGGAGCTTGCAACAACTCTCGAAAAGCCGTGGTGGAAGCCTGTGACAGCAATGCTTGTCTTTGGAGCTGTAACGATCATACTCGGAGCTGTCACAAGAAAATTTCCGAGGACAAGAAAATACATCAACGGCACTCCTACGATCATTATGAACCATGGAAAGCTGTACCGAAAAAACATGAAAAAGGCAAAGCTTGAGCTTAGTGAATTCATGCTTCTGTGCAGACAGGAGGGATATTTTCATCTGAGCGATATCTCTACTGCCGTTTATGAATACAACGGCAAGCTTACCATACTTCCTGCCAGCTCAAGCCGTCCCTTGCAGCCTGAGGATATCGGTCTGCGTCCTGAAAATGAATCCATAGACACTGAGCTTATAATGGACGGCAGAGTATTGCACGGCAACCTGAAAAGAATGGGGCTTGATGAAACATGGCTGAAAAAGCAGCTCAGGCTTCAGGGACTGAGCAAGCCCTCGGAGGTTTACCTTGCCGTCTGCGGAAGTGATCTTGCGCTTTCAGTTTACAAAATGGAATAATGCTCAGACTACGGTCACATGATATTTTCTGAACCAGTAATCAAGCTGGATTATATACGCAAGTATCTGCGGCGCACGCATCAACTGACCATACCAGGGCGATGATATCTTTTCCGGGTCGTTTATGATCGCCTCCACACCGCTGCTGTCAATAAATTCCGAAACAGGACTGCTGCTGTCTGACAGTATCTCTCTGACTCTTCCGGCGCAAAGCTCAAGGTAAAGAGGATTGTGGGTTTTCGGATAGGGACTTTTCTTCCTGTCAATTATACTGTCAGGCAGCAAGCCCCTGAATGCAGCTCTCACTATCCCCTTTTCCCTGCCGCCGAGAGCCTTCAGCTTCCACGGCATATTATACGCATAATCTACTATCCTGTAATCGCAGAACGGTACCCTTACCTCAAGTCCGCTGTACATCGACATACGGTCCTTTCTATCACATAAAGACATAATAGGAATTTGGAATTAGGAATTAAAATGTAGCCACTTTTACCGTTCAACCAAAATTAAATAGCGGAAACGGAAACGCTCACTTCGTTCGCTCAATGAATAATGAATAATGAATATTGTTTGATGAATTAGCGTAGCGTATCAAAACTTAATAAAAGACTTAACGGAGAACCAATCCTAAACACAGGGTTGGTTCTCTTTTTTTACGCAAAAAATCAAGTCGAACAAACAGGCAAATGATTGAAATTCAAGTTTGTAGGTGACAGTTATGAAGAATAACAATCAGGCATATTTCTATATGCCAAAAGAGATCATGTCAAGCGAATACAAGGACTATTCCGCAGAGACAAAGCTGCTGTTTTCAATGCTTATCTCCAACGCTAAAACTGCTTCGGCTATTGCCGACACAGCAAAGCTGATTGAGGATATCGGAGTACGGAAGATCAGCTCCATGCACAAATCACTGGAAAGCGAGATCGCTAAAATCAAAGAAAGTGAGGGTGCTTGAGATGTTTGATTATTTTTACGGCAACGAAGCAGAGCAGTACCAGTTTTACAGAGTGCCGCAAGCACTTTTTACAGACGAGAAGTTCAGCAAAATATCCTGTGAGTCGAAGCTGCTCTACGGCTTTCTGCTTGATCGGTGCGGACTTTCCAGAAAAAGCAAATGGTGTGATGAGGACGGCAAGCTCTATGTTTTCTTTAAGCAGGAAGAAGCTTGTGAAAAGCTGAATATCGGCAAAAACAAAGCTGTCAAAATTTTTGATGAGTTGGAGCAGACAGGCTTGATTGTTCGCAAAAAGCAAGGTCAGGGAAAGCCCACGAAAATTTATGTGTGTAATTTCACAAAAGAGCTTTGCAGCACTCCTGATAGTCAGACTTCCCCCGAAACCACGAAAGAGGAAGTCAAGACTCCCCAAAATGGGAAGTCTGAAAAATCAGACTCCTCCGAAAACAGCAAAGCGGAAGTCAAGACTCCCCAAAATGGGAAGTCTGCACTCTCCAAAACAGGGAGTCAGTATATATATAGTTTGAATCAGACTGAGATAAGTCATACTAATCAATCTATCTATCAGGACGATGAAATAAAACAAATGTCTGAAAAGGATAGATGGACGGATGATGATATTGCAGACTGTGAAGAATTTATCAAAATGAACATTGACTATAACGGTCTGCTGCAAGAAGGCATATCCGCCAATACCCTCGACATGATTGTTGACATTATGCTTGAAGCCTATAACCCTCTGAATGATTTTATCAAAATCCAAGGTCAATCAGTCAAACGTGCTATCGCTTTGCGGCAGTACGAAAAGTTGGACAGGGATCATATTCACTACATACTCGACAGCATAGCTGAAGAAGCCCGTAAGAGGAAAATCAAAAATCTGCGTCCATATCTCAAAACGTGCTTATATAACGCACCTCACAGTATGGATATGCACTATGACAATGAGTTTCAATTCGATTATGGAGCTTCTGAGGATGATGAAGATTAACTTCTGCCCCAGTGGGGCAAAAGTGGGAACATGAAAGGATGAATTACAAAAATGACCATTGTTACACAGGAAAACGATCTTATTAACTATGACGCAATCAAGCTTGTGTCAATCTATACGGGAACATTTACAGACGATGATGAAAATGAGGAAAAAGAGATCTATACACTTCTTGCGTTTGATAACAACTGCGAAGTAGGTTCAGATCTTGACGAAGCAGTTGAAAGTGCAATACAGCTTGGCGTCTTCGATAATCCTCAGAAATGCAATGAGGTTCTGAACGGTTTGATTGGCAGCATCGTTGACGGTAAACCGTTGTTCCGTATTCCGCAGCCTGACGGTTCACTGGCATGAGCAGACAGGATGCTGAAAAAACAATTTCGTTCTCGGTGCAGGCTGTAAAAGTCACCTCGGAGCTGCTGAAAGAAATGTGCAGAACGTTTCTTGAATCACCGCCGAAGCACGGCAAGATAAAATACGGTGACATTGCCAAAACAGGCAAGTTGGAGTCCATCGAGGTGACGGAAAACAATATCGGGAATTTTTTGCAAACAGCGAAAAAATACGATATTGACTATGCCCTCAAGCGTGACAGTTCCACCTCACCTCCAACATATCATGTATTTTTTACAACAGGACATTCCGAAAACTTCCGCAAAGCCTTTGCAGAGTATGCAGGAGGAATGCAGTCACGGCTTGCCGATAAGTCTGTTGTAAACCGTGAACAGATCAAGCAGAATGCAAAGATCATCTCGCAGAAATCCTCTGAAAGAGCTGCTGAAAAGCATTTGTCTAAATCGAACATAGCAGGAAGGTGAGCGTGTATAGACAGTAAAAAAATAAAGCAGCAGCTGCTCCGTTCTCTCCCTCTGATTCTGGTTGGTTGGGTCGGAAACAAAATCAGTATGTCCTATCGTACTGCTCCGGGCAGTGACCTATACACCAAGTTCTCGCCATTCATTGACAGATTTTCTGATAACATAACCTCGCCATTGCCAAGCCTCAATCTGATTGACCTGTTTGTCGGTATTTGTGCAGCACTGCTTTTTTGGGCATTTATCACCTACAAGCGTAAAAACCGCAAGAACTACCGATACAAAGAAGAATACGGCGGTGCAAAATGGGGTACTGAAAAGGACATACAGCCGTACATGGATGCTAAAGAACCGGACAACAATGTCATTCTGACTCAAACAGAGCGTCTGACGATGGGCAAACCAAAATCCCCGAAGTATGCCCGTAACAAGAATATCGAGGTTATCGGCGGTTCAGGTTCGGGCAAGACACGATTTTTCGTAAAGCCAAATCTTATGCAAATGCACAGTTCGTATGTTGTCACCGACCCGAAAGGAACAGTACTTGTTGAATGCGGAAAAATGCTGAGAAAAGGCAGACCAAAGCGTGATAAGAATGGGAATATCACCTATGAGCCATACAAAATCAAAGTTTTCAACACAATTGATTTTAACAAATCCATGCACTATAACCCATTCGCCTATATCAGACCTGAAACGAGAGAACAGGATATTCTGAAATTTGTTGAGGTGCTTGTCAAAAATACAACTTCAAAAGACGCTAAAAGTGACGACTTTTGGGTGAAGGCTGAAAAGCTGCTTTATCAGGCATACATTGCTCTGATATTTACTACTTGCCCGAAAGAGGAGCAAAACATTGAAACCTTGGTAGAGTTTATCAATGCTTCGGAATGCCGTGAAGATGATGAAACCTTCAAGAACAGTATCGACTGGGCATTTTTCTATCTTGAAAAATGGCTTGACAACAGTTGGAGCGATGATGAGGAATTTGAAGAAGAAAATGCAAATTACAGCAAATTCCGTAATCTTGAGCCGACCGCCGAACAGCGTTCTCTCGGCAGATTTGCTATCCGGCAGTACAAGGCATATAAGCTCGCCGCAGGAAAAACGGCAAAGTCAATTCTTATTTCCTGCTCTACAAGACTTGCTCCGTTCAGTATCGACAAAGTGTTGGAGATAACGCAATATGACGAAATGCAGCTTGATACGATTGGCGATGAACTGACGGCTCTTTTCGTTATCATCTCCGACACGGACAGCACATTCAATTTTCTTGTCGCTATCATGTACTCGCAGATGTTCAATTTGCTTTGCACTAAAGCGGACAATAACCCTGACGGTTCGGGACGGCTGAAATATCATGTCCGTTGTCTGCTTGATGAGTTTGCAAATATCGGTGAGATACCTGAGTTTGACAAGCTGATAGCCACGATCAGAAGCCGTGAAATATCTGTCAGTATTATCTTACAGACAAAATCACAGCTCAAAGCGAAGTATAAGGACAATGCCGATACAATTGAGGGTAACTGCGATACCATGCTTTTCCTCGGCGGCAAAGAAAAAACCACGCTCAAAGACCTGTCAGAAAGTCTTGGTAAAGAAACGATAGATCTTTTTAATACAAATATCACCAAAGGACAAAGCGAAAGCTCAGGTGTCAACTACCAAAAGACAGGACGAGAGCTGAAAACACAGGACGAACTGCAAGTAATGGATAACTCACAGTGTATCCTGCAAATCAGAGGTTTAAGACCGTTTTTATCCCAAAAGTTCAATATCGAGAAGCATGAGCGTTATCCGCAGCTTTTCGATTATGACAAAAACAACTTTTTCGATGTAAAAAAATATGTTTCCAAAAGACGGAAGCGTAAAGCAAATTTGACAAAAAATACCGTAGTCGATGAATACGACTTCGTAATGTAAAGGAGAAATAAATAATGAATCAGTCAATTAATCCTATCAAGGCACAGCAGAAAAGAGAAAAGCTTGCCAAAAGATCAAAAATCGCAAAGAAAGCTATTATGTTTATGACCGTTGCTATGTGTATGGCAGTACTTACAGCTACAACAGCTTTTGCCGCAACAGGTAAAGTAAATACAACCGATTTTGTCAACAAAACAATCACCGTTCTCCAGTCTGTTGTATCGCTGATTGGCGGCGGTCTGGGTGTGTGGGGCGTTGTCAATTTGATCGAAGGTTACGGCGGTGATAACGCTGCTGCCAAATCTCAGGGCATGAAGCAGTTTGTGGCAGGACTCGGACTTATCATTCTCGGTATCGTTGTTGTTCCTGTTCTCGGCACTATGATCAAGTCGGCAATGTAATTTAATTATCAACTTCTGCCCCATCGGGGCAAAAGTTAGTGAACATACGATCGCTTTAAAATCCCCCTTTACACATTAAGGGGGATCAGAAAAAGAGGTGATGAAATAATGAGTATAGTGTCAGACGCACTGGATTCCTTGAAAAGTTGGTTTAAAGACACTCTTGCGGATGGTATAGTTGGCTCTTTACAGCTTACCTGTGATACCCTTAACAATACTTTTAATACAAGCAATCAGGGAATTATGAAAAATCTTCTTAGTTCCACTCCCGATAAGTTTACAGGCTCAACAGCAAAAGGGGCAACTCCAATTTGGAGCAGCATTGAAACAATAACAAATAAAGCTATTGTACCCGTGGCAATTTTTATTCTTGTTGTGGTAATAGTGTATGAGCTTATACAAATGGTAGTTTCGAATAACAACTTTCGGGACTTTGACACAAGCATTTTTTTTAGATGGACTGTCAAAGCCGTATGCGGAATTTTGCTTGTGTCGAATGTGTTTTATATTACTACAAGTGTTTTCGGTTTTGGAACAAATGCCGTTACTAATGGACTTAACGCTTTGTTTCCGAAGGGTGGGACATTTCTCGAAACCGCTAAACTGAATGCCAAACTCCAAAGTAATCTTGCCAATAATTTTAATGAGGGTGAATTGTTAGGAATACTCGCTTTGTCAGCTGCCGTTCTCCTTGTAACTTTCTTTGTTCTCGGTGCGATCATCATTGTTCTGTCAAGCCGTATGATTGAGATTTTTATGTATTTGTCAATTTCTCCTATTCCTATGGCAACAATGATGAACAATGACTGGGGACAGATCGGTAAAAACTGGCTGCGAAATATACTTGCTCTCGCTTTTCAGGGGTTCTTCATTGTCGTTGCGTTGACGATATTTAAGACGATGCTCGGCAATGTTATAACTCAATTAGCAAAGCCGACTTCTGACGCTGCTGCATTAGCAGGAAGTATGGCAATTACGCTCGGTTACGTTATTGCCCTGATATTTACAATATTCCGCAGCAGTAATATTTCCAAATCCGCATTCGGAGCACAATAACTTTTGCCCCGTCGGGGCAAAAGTTTGAAAGGAGGATTCAATGGCAAAACATGAACAGCATTTTGTGAAAATCCCAAAGGACTTATCGCTGATCAGACAGAAATTCATGTTTGGACTTACAAAGCGTCAGGTGATCTGCTTTGGTATTGGTGCAGCAATCGGGTTTCCTGCATTCTACATCTTCAATTCATTGCTTGGATTGCAGGCAGGCTGCTTTGCTCTCGGTATCGGTGCAGGACCCGCTATTTTTTGCGGATTATACAAGAAAAACGGTATGCACCTTGAAGTGGTGGCAAAGCTGATGGTTGCTTTTTTTCGAAAGCCAAAGGAGCGAACCTATCAGTCTGAAAATACCTTTGAGATTTTAGAACGTCAGATCGAATATAACAGTCTGAAAAGAATGCTTGATGAGAGCAACGCAGAAGCAAATAAGAGAAGAAGGTGATATTTTGGCTGAACAAAAACCAAAGAAAAAGAAAGAACCGATATTGCTTACTAAGGAGCAGCAAAAACAAGTTCAGAAACGCATGAGCGAACTGAAAAAGAAAAATATCAAAAATGACTCGGCAACACAGACTATCATTCCCTATATTGAAATGCTCAAAGATGGTATTTGCTATGTTGAGGAAGGCAGGTTTTCAAGAACGATAGAGTTTTTTGATACCAATTATGAAATTGCAGGGTTTGACGAAAAGAACGGTATATTTTCCTCTTGGTGCGGTCTGCTGAATTACTTTGATGACAGTATAGATTTTCAGTTTGACTATGAAAATCAAAAACAGAACCTTGACGAGGAACTGGAAAAAATACGTATTGCAGAGCAACAGGACAGATTTAACGCTGTCCGCAAGGAATATTCCGATATGCTATGTAAGCTGCGTAAAGGCAGTAAAAGCGGATACATACTCCGCAAATTTTTAACCTTTACAATCAGTGAAAAAAGTATCAAGGCTGCAAGAAGAAAGCTTGATTCCATTGCACAGGAAATCGTTAGACTGTTTTCCGAAATATCCGTCAATGCCTTTATTCTTGACGGCAAGCAGCGTTTGGAAGTGCTGTATCGCTCTCTTAATCCGTCCTCTGATGAACGATTTATATTTGATTGGGGACTAAAGCGAAAAGGTGGATATTCTACAAAAGACTTTATCGCACCTATGTCGGCAAGGTTCAGAAAAAACAAATTTGAACTAAATGACAACTATGGCTTTTTAACTTCCATTGATATTCTTGCAGGAGAATTATCAGACAGAATGTTGTGTGAACTGCTTGACTGCGGCAGTCAGGTATCTGTCAGCATACACATAAAGTCTTTTGATCAACTTAGAGCCTTAAAGCTTGTCAGAGGTAAGCTGTCCGATGTCGAAAAGATGAAAATCGATGAACAAAAAAAGGCGAGTATGTCAGGCTATGACCCTGATATTCTGCCGCAGCAGATCAAGCTTTACATCGAAGAACTGAATGAGCTGCTTGCCGATCTGAACAGCAGAAACGAGCGTTTGTTTAACATAACGCTTACCGTCCGTAATTATTCCAAAACAGAGAAAAAAGCACTGCTTGAAATTGAGCAGCTGAAAAGACTGGTACAGCAGAAATCCTGCAAGCTGTTTCCGCTTGACTATATGCAGGAACAAGCTTTTTCTTCTTTTCTCCCAGTCGGCTATAACTCCGTTCCAATTGAAAGAACGCTCCCGACTTCGGCACTTGCTGTTTTTATTCCTTTTACCACACAGGAGCTGTATCAGGAGCAAGGCTGCTATTACGGTCTTAACTCTTTGACACATAATATGATTATGGCTGACCGTGCTAACCTGAAAAACCCCAACGGTCTGATCTTTGGTACTCCCGGTTCAGGTAAATCATTTTCTGTTAAGCGTGAAATAATAGATCGTTTTCTGAAAACGATTTCGGATATTGTTATTACCGACCCCGAAGGTGAGTATTATCCGCTTGTCAATTATCTCGGTGGTCAGGTTATCAAGATTGCTTCCAACAGCACACAATATATCAACCCTCTCGATATTAATATCAATGATGATGAAGAAGATAAGATTGCCAACAAATCAGATTTTATCATGTCGCTGTGTGAACTGATTGTTGGCGGTCGATTCGGACTTGAACCGGAGGAAAAAACAGCAATTGACATTGCAACAAGGCAGGTATACAACGACTTTTTTTCGCATTCTCCTATTAAACGGCGAATGCCCACACTTGCAGATCTACTCAAGGCTTTGCGTATTCAGGGGGCAATAGCACAGAGAGTTGCCAACTCCCTTGAAATGTATGTAACAGGCTCGCAGAACCTGTTTAACAATCGAACCAATGTTGATATTGAAAACCGTCTTGTATGCTATGACATAAAGGAGCTTGGTACGCAGCTCAAGAAAATCGCTATGCTTATTCTGCAAGATCAGGTATGGAACAGAGTATCTCTCAACCGTGAGCTGAACAAGAAAACGCTGTATTACATTGATGAATTTCATTTGCTTCTGCGTGATGAACAAACTGCGAAATACAGCGTAGAGATGTGGAAACGTTTCCGTAAATGGGGCGGTGTGCCGACAGGCATAACGCAGAATGTAAAAGACTTGCTTACCTCTCCCGAAATCGAAAATATCCTTGATAACTCAGACTTTGTTTATATGCTCAATCAAGCAGCAGGAGATCGTGATATTTTGCAGGAGAAGCTGCATATATCCAATGAGCAGATCAAGTATGTTACCGATAGCGGTCAAGGCAAAGGGCTTATACGTTACGGTAAAACAATTCTGCCGTTTGAGGATAACTTCCCGAAAGATACGGTCATGTATTCTCTGATAACCACAAAACCCGAAGAAAGACAGCTCTTGGAGGAAAAGTTAGCGAAATTGCAGCAAGGATAAGGCGGTGATTAAATGAGCCTTGAATATAAAGACAGAGGTATCCTGCATAAGCTGACAAGCGGAACAAAATTCAGACCGCAAAATTCCTCAAAAGTGCTTGTTAAACTTACGGCTAAAGCTGCTTTAGTTGCCGAAACAACAGTCCTTTTTGCTAAGGATTTAGCCGTAAACCGCTTTGTAGGCAAGGAAACGCATATCAAATTTGAACGCAGACAAGGAAAAAACGGCAAATACAGGACACATATCAAGCTTGTCAGAGCCGAAGCTCCGCAGCAGCTGCCAAAGGGCATTTTACATAAGCTTGATAATATAGGCAGATTTTTTGAGGGTGATAAACCATTTGAAAAGCAAGCAAAAATAGAGTATAAACCTAAAACTCTAAAAGGAAAAATTGCTTATTATGGTGTAGCAAAACCGCTTGCAGAGGGTACAAAGTTTCATCTCAAAACCTCTGTAAAACTGGTCAAAGGTGCTGCGTTAGCTTCTGAAAGTGCCTTTTTTGCGGCAGGTTCGGCAGGAATTAATATAATTGCTCGTAAGCTGCGTATGAGCAGTGATATGTCTGATGGCGGCAGAACCGCCATGACAGCTTTAGCTGCTGTCAGCACAGGCAGACGAGCTGCCCGATATCTTAAAGCCTACCGTAAAAGACGTGTGAAGTATAAGGAACTGAAAAGGTCATATAAAAGCCAAAAACTCAGTAGTAAAACAGCGAAGAAAAAGCTAAGAAGCGTTCGGAAAGAGAACCGTCCTGCTCTTTTTAAGTACAGAATTAAACGCATTGCTGTGTACGGCGGAAATGTTATACGCTTTGTCAAATATCATGCACCGCAGAGCAGAAAATCCCTGAGCTTGGTTGTTGCACAGAAATCACGTATACATTTCCACAAAAAACGTATTTTTAGTGACGTAACAGTAAATCAGAAAGCTTTGAAAAAAGCAAGAGAGTTTTATCGTAAGGAATATCATACTGAACGTAAAAAAAGAGTAAAAAGGGTCAAGGCAATCAAAAAAACAGGTGCTAAAAAGGCTAAGTACAGTCTTAAAAAAGCAGCACAGCGAATTAAGGTAACAGATCATTTATATCGCAAAGAAGCCTTTGCTAAAGTCAAAGAAAAAAATATTGCTCGTCAGCTGACCGATATTCGCAAGGCAAAAAAACATAAAACAAAGCTGTTCAGTAGACAAAGGAAAGCTGTCAACAAAATATTTGCTCCAAAATACAAAAAGGCTACTGCAATACGCAAACAGGCTTATAAACGGCAAAGAAAGCTGAGTGCAGGAAAGCAGCTTGTACTGAAAAGCAAGATAAAATACAGAAAAAAGCTTAACTCCAATGAAAGGGCTTTGTATAAAAATCAAAGGAAATTTCAGAAGCTTGCCCAAAAGCAAATGAAGCATAACAAGATTGTTCCTGCTCCGCTTGTTCCTGTTATTGTCCCCTCTGCTTTTGCATTGAAACGACTTCGCAGAAAATCATGGGAAAAGGTTCTGACAGCCGATCAGAATAATGATTTTGTTCAAGCCGCCGATAAGATCAGCCGTGGTGCTGCTGCCATTCACAGTGCAGCAAAGCCTATGATGAATAAGCTATACGAAAAACGCAATCAAACTCGGCAAAACAAGCTGCAAAAAGAACGTAATCGCTTAACAGAAAAGAAAAATGATCTGAAGAAAAATAAGCGGAAGCATATCAAAAAAAATCAAAAGCCTATTCAGCAAAGAGCCGCAGAAAAAGCAAAGGCAGCTGCTAAAAAGGCGGCACAGCAAACGAAAAAGGCTGTCGGAGATTTTGCAAAATTCGCTATGAAGCTTCTTGGTATATTCTTTGTTCCGATTATGTGTATTGTCTTTGTATTTTCGGTCATAATGATGATGTTCACAGGGGCAACAGGAAACAGCTCCTACATACTCGGCACATATACGGCACAGGACAGATACTTGTCATGGGCTTGTGAGCATTACACTAAAATTGCTTACGATTTTAACGAAAAACTGCTAAAGCTTAAAACAGATGATTGGAAAAATGGTCTGAATGAATTAGGTATAAATACAAGCAGTTATGAGTCAAAGCCTGATAAAGTCTATTTTGGTAAAAGTGCGAAATACAGTGCCAAACCCCATTTTGATTATGACGAAGATAAGCTTGCTGCGTTCATGTGTGCTTACTATTACGAATCTCCTGATGAAAACGGCATAGTTCCCGATTGGGAATGGACTGATGAAAGTGAAATAGATGCTGTGCTGCAAGATCTGTTTGATACAGAGTACAGCTTTAAGCATTACTATGAAGATTATTCAGGGTGGAAACAATATCAGCAGTATGCAGTCTATGGCGGCGGCGGAGCAAAAGACGGAAGATATTACAGCGTATATAGTGATGGCTTTACCAAGAACAGAATGAAAATACGTTCAGTACCAAATGAAATAAGGACGTTTTCTAAAGACGGATATATTCATTATGATTACGATACACTGGAGATACTGGATGCCAATAACGGTGATAAAAGAACAGGATATTTTATACAAGATCAGCGTTATTTTGTTACCGATCCAAAAGGCAATAAAACAAGTCCGTTTTATGCTACACATTCCGTTGATCATTCCGAGGTTGAAAAATATATTTATAACGGTGTTTATTTTAACACATACGGTTCAAAATATGCGTTATGTGATAAAAACAGCAAAGAAACAGGCTATTTTATCGAGGATATCAATACCAGACCGTTTAAATACTATAAGTTTGTTTGGGCACACGGAAAGAATAGCGACGGCAGTACAAAGTATGTTGATAGATCGCAAATATCTTTTGATGGGAAAGAAATATATTATATAGTGCCTGAAAACGATACGGTTAGGTGGAACGACAGCATAAAAGATGCTTATCTCATCAGTTTTTATCATAAGAACTACTGGTATGATAACTGTGCTTTATATTACACCGTACAAACCAAATGTACTTTTGATAAGGCTATTGAAAAAGTTCTTAGTAAGCTTGACGATAGTGCCGAGCGTATAAAATTTTATCGTTTGTTGGCAAACGGTGAAGAAAACACTCCTTGCGGATACGGTTTCCATCAGTCAATGGACGCTCCTCTTGGCAGCCGATCTTTGCAAAAACTGATTGATGGCGGAAAGATATATAACCGTTATGGTTATAACATCAAAGAGTGGAATCAAAAAGATTGTGAGGGACTTAATGATTTCCATAAAGGAGTTGATATTCTTTGCAGAAAAGGCGATAAAGTCTATGCAATGATGAGCGGAACGGTTGATTGGGTGGACGAAGGCAAAAACTCAATATCTATCAAGGGCAATTGGAAATACTGGTACGATGATAACTCTACACGATACACAGAAATTATTTATGGCAACATAAATACAAAGTTGAAAAAGGGTGATACTGTCAAAACAGGACAGTACATCGGCACAATTACCACTAAAAAGCATTGTTTTAATGATTGGGATAGCAAAGCCGAAAAAACTTATCTTCATATTACAGCAAAAATCACATATGGTAGATCCTTGTTTTGGGATGATGCTCCAGAAGTCAATCCGATTTTCCTTATGTTCCGCAATGATGATGAAGTTATCAAATAGGAGGTTTTGGATGAGCGATATAAAAAATAAAATATCGTCAATAGACAAGAAAGTCGCTGTTATTGACGAAAAAATGAAGCAGCTTATGCTGCAAAAAAAAGATCTGCTTCAGCAGAAAAAGGAGCTTGAGGAGCAGGAAATACTGGATGTTGTCCGCAGCAATGGTGCAAGTGCCGAAAGCCTGAACAGCGATCTTGAACTTGTCAGGCTGCTAAAAGACAATAATCTGACGAAAGAAGATATCTTGGAGCTTGTTGCTCCACAGCAAACCACAGGACAGCCAAATGCGGCAATTTCTCCTGTTTCTGCATTTACAACAAATAATTTTGGAGGTATCGGAGATGAAAATAATTAAGAGAATATCGGCAGCTATTTTTGCAGCTTTTATCGGAACAGCGTTTTCGGTTTCTGCTTTTGCTGCTCCCGAAGAAAGTACAGTTGCTTCGGAAGACAGTTCCGCAGTGTCTGCTCAAACATCAGACGTTTCTGCACAGGAAAGCAGTAACGAAGTATCAAGTGATGATGCAGAAGTAAGCACGGACAGCAGCGAAAATTCCGAAGAAATCAATTACGATTTTTCAGACAAAACAATTGGAAATGCTGTACTGACCGCTAATGAGAACATCATTACAGAGGATGGAAATTATCAGTTTATTGCAGCTACTACCCGTGACGGCAATGTCTTTTACATTATCATCGACAAGCTGAAAACAACAGATAATGTCTATTTCCTTAATCAGGTTGATACATACGACTTGCAGGCACTTATGAGCAGCAAGGACGGCGAAACGGTAAGAGTCGGCGAAAATACCCAATTGTTTGAAATGTCTGAAACGACTGACGGTGAGACTGCAAGTGAAGACACAGCAAATAATGAGGATAATGAAGATGAATCCGAGGGCTCTGACAGCATGACTACTTCACTTATCATGGTGGGCGGTCTTGCTGCGTTGGGTGTAATTGGTTTTGTTATCTTTAAGATTAAAAAGGGCGGCGGTTTTGGAAAGAAAAAGCCTGAACCGACAATACTTGATGATGATTTTGAAGATGATGATGAAATAAACGAGGATAAGGAGTAAGATATGATACTTGTAATTGCAGAAAAACCGAGTGTAGCAAGATCTATTGCTGCTGTCCTCGGTGCAGATGAAAAGAAAAACGGATACATACAAGGCGGAAACTATCTTGTTTCGTGGTGCGTGGGACATTTAGTGTCCCTCGCAAATCCCGAACAGTATGATAGTCGTTTTGGCGAAAAGCCTTGGAAGCTTGAACATCTTCCTATTATTCCCGATCTCTGGCGGTTCAGTCTTGAAACAACCACAAGGGCACAGTTTGATGTTCTGAAAGATCTGATGTTCCGTTCTGATGTAACGGAAATTGTATGTGCTACGGATGCCGGACGAGAGGGCGAATGTATTTTCAGATATGTTTATAATTATGCAAATTGTCATAAGCCTGTCAAAAGATTGTGGACATCATCTTTGGAAGAAAGTGCTATCCGTGCAGGATTCAATAACCTGAAAAATGACAGCGAATACGATGATCTCTTTGAAGCAGGATACGCAAGAGCTAAAGCCGACTGGCTTGTAGGAATGAATGCGACAAGGCTGTTTTCCGTAGCTTACCATTCTTTTCTATCAGTCGGCAGAGTGCAGACACCGACACTTGCAATGATAGTTGACCGTGATTATAAAGTGCGGAATTTCATCAAGGAAAAGTATTTTACCGTTGACCTTGACTGCGGTGATTTCATTGCAACGTCTGTCAGAATTGATGATTACAAGTCCGCTTATGATCTTTGTGCGATATGCAACGGCAAACAGGCTGTAATCTCCAATATACAGCGTAACAGGAAAACTGCTAATCCTCCGAAGCTCTATGACCTGACAACACTGCAAAGAGAAGCCAACAGGCTATGCGGCTATACGGCACAGCAAACGCTTGATTATACCCAGTCGCTCTATGAGCAGAAGTTTGTCACCTATCCCCGAACGGATAGTCAGTATATCACAGAGGATATGGAACAAACTGCTCTGTCAATGGTCGATACTGTCTGCAAATGCTTTGACAGCTTTGCAGGATATGTAAAATCTCCTGATATAAAACGCTGTATCAACAATGACAAAGTATCAGACCACCACGCCATTATTCCTACCGCCGAAATTTTGAATGCCAATATTGCAGCTCTGCCGTCAGGTGAAAGAAATATCCTCGCTCTGATCGCAACAAGACTGCTGCTTGCAACATCCGAACCGCATATCTATGACAGCATAAAAATAATAGTGTGCTGTGAACGGCATGAATTTTATGCAAGCGGTAAAACCATCATCAGCAACGGCTATAAGGCACTTGAAAAGGCTGTAAAAGCTAATTTCAAAAACTCAAAGTCTGATGTCGAGGATGAAGAAACAATATTTAAAAATCCGACCGTTGAGTTTTATGCTTCTGTTCCTGCCAAAGTCAGCGAACACTACACTGCACCTCCAAAGCAGTACACAGAAGATACGCTGTTATCTGCTATGGAAACAGCAGGAAACGGCGAATATGAGTACGGTTCAGATGTGGATAAAAAGGGACTCGGCACTCCTGCTACAAGAGCAGGAATTATCGAAACACTTGTCAAGCGTGACTTTATTATCCGTGACGGCAAAAAACTTATCCCTACTGAAAAAGGTATCAATCTGATAAAAACCGTTCCTGATGAAGTGAAATCTCCGAAAATGACAGCAGATTGGGAAACAATTCTGCAAGGCATTGAGAAAGGCACGGAAAGTGCCGATGATTTTATGAGCGGCATTGAAGCTTATACCCGTCAGCTCGTTAAGACTTATTCCGAAACTGCTCCCAACTCTGATCTGAGCTTTTCAAAACCAAGTATCGCTGCGTGTCCGAAATGCGGCAAAAAGGTATTTGCTTACCCTAAATCATATAGTTGTGAAAGTGGTAAGGACGGCTGCGGCTTTGTTATATGGAAAACTGTTGCCGGGAAGGAAATCAGTCAGGCACAGGCTGAAAAATTGCTTACAAAGGGCAAATCAGACATCATCAAAGGCTTTACAAGCAAAGCAGGAAAAAAGTTTGATGCTCGTCTAAAGTTGAATTCTTCTACATTTGCCGTTGAATTTGAATTTGAAAACAAGGGCGGTAAGAAAAGATGAACAGACACAGACAGCATAATAATAATTCGGATCCTGAAAGCTATAAAAGTCTGCTGCCTGAAATAGCAAATTTGCTAAATATGTCTGTTTCTTCGATAGAAAAATATCCGGCTGATATTCAAAAAGCCTTGTGTAATATCTATACGGATAATTACTATTCCGATCAAATCACCATTAAACAGGCTCTTGGTCGTGTGGTGCAGCTGAACACTGAAACCGAAAAACAGATCGAACAGGCAAAGCAGAAAGCTCCCGATCAGGAACAGGAAAGCAAAAAGCTCTCGGCTCAGTCATTACTGAGTCGGGAGCAGATACTGATAAACGCAAAAATAATTGCCGAAAAGAATCAGCAAAGGAATTACACTCAGGCTCAAAGCGTGGAATACGGACAATTTGAGAGGAAAAATAGTGAAAGCTAATAATTGCTTCATTCCATAGGATGCCAATCATCCAAGGAGAACACAATTATTAGCTTCGTCAAGCACTGATAAATATAAGAGCAACAAGAAAAAGTGTCTTTAGCCTTATTGTCTGCTTCTTTCCATAGGAGTCGATTTCCCCCAGGCGAACACAGTTATCAGTGTTATTCAGTATAACCCATATCTTATGAAAAATCAAGTATGTAAGAAAGGAAATGTAATATGCCTGAAATAAGCAAAATGCCAAGTGCGGAAGAAATCAAGTCTATGTATCAAAAAATGGAGCAAAACGAGAGTGAAAACAATGTATACAAAAAGCAGCTTGATAAGTACTTTGGTGGAACAATGCCTTCGCACGAAGTAATCAATGTATGCAGTACACCTAATGTTTTGAAACTTTTAGGCTCAACTGCTAAAAAGGTTGTATTAAATCAAAAGGATTTGGAAAACGCTGTTGCGGAATCCAAATCCGGTAGTAAAAGTCATACCGAAGGACATGACATATCTAAAGAAGAGATATACAAGTTATCAGAAGCACTACGAAATCCTATTATGATTTTGAAAGGAAACAAGCGAAATCAGAATTCAGTTGTGCTGATAACTGATCTAACCAATAAGGATGGAGAGAAAGTATTCGTTCCTATTGCCCTCGATAGGCAGAACGGAAGAATAAGCAATATTTCATCTCTTTATGGAAAGAAAAACCTGTCTAAGTATATTTCTGAGCATTTATCTAATATTTTAGCCGTAAATAAAGAAAAAGCAGGTATGCTCGCAGACACGAGAGACCAATACTCTCAGTCCATATACGATACAGTGACCCGCTACGATGATAGTATAGCATACACAACGGCAAATGTCAAGTTCCCGAATCAAGAAAGTGAACGAGATCAGCAGCAGGATAAGCCGCTTACGGGTAAAGAAACTGCCGAGAAACTATCGGAGCTTTCAGACAGTATTACCAAAAAGCATACGGAATGTGTATAACCAAGCTGCAAAATGTGTCCGGCATTTCGGGCAGGACTTCTCAGAGAGCAACAGAGCTGTTTATGAAGTGTCGATACCTCGATGAAAAAACAGGCGGTAAAGGTGTAGTATTCGCCACTGGAACACCTGTCAGCAATTCAATCACGGAACTGCACACCATGATGAGGTACTTGCAGTATGATTTCCTGACAGCACATGGAATGCAGAATTTTGATAACTGGGTATCTGTTTTCGGCAAACAGAAAACAGATTATGAGCTTGCTCCGACAGGAGATAAATTCAAAGCCCGTACAAGAATTGCAAGCTATGCCAATATGCCTGAACTTATGACGATGTTCAAGCAGTGTGCTGATGTCCGGACAAGCGACAGTCTGAAGCTGCCTGTTCCTGACTGTGAGCTGCATATTGTCAATACAGAACCTACACCGTTGCAGCAAGCAATGGTTCAGGAGTTATCTGCAAGAGCTGATGATGTTCAGAATGGAATTGTAGAGCCGCATGAGGACAATATGCTCAAGATAACAGGCGATGGCAGAAAAGTCGGACTTGACCCTCGCCTTGTTGATCCGTCACTGGAGGATAATCCTAACACAAAGCTGAACCAGTGTGTAAACAATGTATTTCAGATCTGGCAGGACACCGCCGCAGACAAAATGACACAGATCATTTTCTGCGATTTGGGTGTACCAAAGCCAAATCAGACCGATAGCAGCAAGGACAGCGAAACGGATGAGAAGTCTATGGCTGATATAGATTCTCTTGAAGAAAGCGGAACATTCTGTGTATATGATGATATAAAATCAAAACTGATTGAAATGGGTGTACCGTCAAAGGAAATTGCATTTATACACGAAGCTAAAACGGAAACACAGAAGTCGGAGCTTTTTGAAAAAGTCCGTTCAGGAGAAGTCAGAGTGCTGCTCGGCAGTACTGCCAAGATGGGAACGGGTACGAATGTTCAGGACAGACTGATAGCTTTGCACGATCTTGATGTGCCGTGGCGACCATCTGACCTTGAGCAACGGAGAGGACGAATGGTCAGACAGGGAAATATCAATGAGAAAGTCCATCTTTATCGTTATGTTACCAAAGGCACGTTTGATGCTTATTCCTATCAGCTTTTGGAAACAAAACAGCGTTTTATCAGTCAGGTTATCACTTCAAAAACTCCTGCCCGTACTTGTTCAGATGTCGATCAGGAAGCCTTAACTTATTCCGAAATAAAGGCACTATGCACAGGCGATGAGCGTATCAAAGAAAAGCTCACACTTGAAAACAGAGTAAAGGAGCTACAGCTTTTTGAAAAGGAATACCGTGATACACATTTTGAATTAGAGGATAAGGTTACAGCTTATCCCGAAAAACGTAAGCTGATGTGCAGCAGAATAGAAAAACTGGAGCATGATTTTGAGAAGTGCAAGGCAATACCCTTAGATAAAGAAGGCAAGCCTGTTTTCTCTATTACAATCAAAGGCACTGAATACACGGACAGAAAAGAAGCTGCCGAAGCCTTAAAGAGTGCTTTGGATATTGTCTATACCGATCGTGACAGAACATTCCCTATCGGTGAAATATACGGCTTTCAGATTTATGCAACCTACGATAATAACAATGAATGTATTCGTGGCATTATCAAGGGTGAGTTAGAGTATTCGGTAGGACTAAGCACCATGCCGTCTGTAAATGTAAGCAAATTTGAAAAGCTGGCAACGGGCATTGAAAAACACCTCGATGAAGCACGAAAGAAGCTCACTCAGTCAGACATAGACATTGAATCTGCAAAGGAAATACTTGCACAGCCCTTTGAATATGCACAGGAGCTTGCCGAGAAAACGGAAAGGCTTTCCGATTTAACGGACGAACTAAATACAGAAGCTGCCAAACGCTTGCAAAGCACCGAGAAACAGCCGAGAACGCATTATTTCGGAAAAGATATGATTTTATCTTCTCCCAAAAAAGGACCCTCTAAACAGGCTCAGGAGCGATCTGTTGAACAGGAAAATAACAAAAACAAAGGAGCAGCGATATGATTGACAAAATAATCCCTGATGAAAATATTGCATTGACAAAAGCTGAAGGTATTGTCAACGCTGCTAACGGTTTCGGTTACATGGGCGGAATTCGATGTATCAGAGAACTGCACAGAGGTGTTGCAGAGAGTTTACAATATGCTTCACATGGAGAAATCGAAAAGCTATCAAGAGAAGAATGTAAAAAACATGGTCTGTTCGGTTATCCGAAGGGCAGTGTTTTTATAACCAATGCACCATTACTTGATGCTATCGGAATTATTCATGCTGTAACCATGAAAACTCCCGGAAGTAAAGCAAGAATTAAGACTATAAAAAAACTTGTTCCTGAAATCATCAGAGCTGCTGAATTCTTACATCTGAAAACTGTTGCCGTCCCACTCCTCGGAACAGGGACGGGCGGTTTGCCGCACAGGATTGTTTATGATTATTTGATGGATAATCTTGAAGAAAGCACTGTAAAATTCTGGATTTATACCAATCATTATGACAGGACTGAGGATTTGGTTAAAATCGAAATTGGCGGTAAAGGCAAAGGAAAACAGGCTTATCAAAAACAGAAAGGAACATCAAAATATGAATAATGAACAGACCGGATATATAAGGCTGATCAACTGCATTATATCAGCTGAAAAAGAAAGCAAATACAGAAAAAGAAAATCAAGTACCAACAGAAGCATACAGAATATCCGAAAGGTATCAAAAACTATACAGACGAAAGGAAGAATAATAGTATGAATATCATTGCATTAGTAGGAAGACTGACTGCCGATCCTGAGCTGAAGCACACCCAGTCCGGTGTTGCCGTATCGAGATTTTCGATTGCCGTTGACAGGGCATATACGAAACAGGGCGAAGAAAAACAGGTTGATTTTATCAATGTGGTTGCTTGGAGAAACTCTGCGGAATTTCTTTGTAAATATTTCAGCAAGGGACAGCGTATCGGTGTACAGGGTTCTGTCAGGACAGGCTCTTACATGGACGAAAACGGTATAAAGCGTTATACCTTTGAGGTTTATGCCGACAGGCTTGAATTCGTGGAACGCAAGGACAAGGATACTGGCGGTTCATTCGCAGCACAGGACGAGGAATATATTCCGCATGATGAAGATCTGCCGTTTAATTGATTACCGTGAAATTCAAAAATCCACTTTTGCCCCATTGGGGCAGAAGTGGACGAGATGGTATTTCAAAGAAATTGGAGGTATAAACGATGTACTATATCTACAAGAAACCTGACGGCTTACCTTGTGTAACAGAATGTGAGCAAAACGGTATGGAACTGATTGGAACAGCAGAAAGTGTGGAGAATGCTGAAATATTAAAGCTTTATTTAACCGTAAAATTCCAAAATGATGGGATATGTGATGGAAATGAATAAGCTGAAAAAGATACTTGGCTCTAAAGGCTTATGGGCATTGATTATGCTTGATCTCTTGCTGCTGATAAGAATATTATTCCCCTCGGCAATTATAGAGGATGACTATTGGCACGGGAGATTTTTGAGAGGATTTGACTTTGCAGGAATTATCTCCCTTGTGGTTGGAATTGTTCTGACTATTAAAGGTACTGCTCATAAAGAAGCAAAACAAATAACAAAAGGAGCAGCATTTGCTTTACTGGGAGTAGCTTTGATTCTCTTGCCCTAACGCATAAAACAATTTTTATAGATTTTTCGTATAGACATAGATAATTTATAATGATACAATAGAAAGGAAATCACTTATGGATAATAACAAATTAAAGGAAATATTCTTCAATCGTGCAGAGGTAGAGGATGCCGAGCGTGTCATATGCGATAATTGCTTTGAACATACCGTTTTCTATTTGAAAGACAGTCAGGGCAGAGATTTTTCTCTCGGACTTATGACGGTTCTTGAGTGTGTAGCATTTGCAATCAGCAACGGGGATTTGCCAAAGCTACCAAGCTGTTGGCTTTCTGACGTTGACAGTGTGTATGGAACAGATTTTTCTGCCAAGGAGGATATTTTCTACTTTCAAAACAGAGAGTATTCTTATGAAGGGTAGTAGATTCTTATGAAGTTTTTCAAGACCAAACCATCCGCAATTTCTCAAAGATATGTTATCTCTCCTGCTGAATTTGACGAGGTAACAGAGCGAAAGTTTCCATTTGAACAGAAGAATACAGATAAAAGAATATCATTGTATGGAATATGTCCATCTTGCCTTAATCCTATTCAACTTGTTGGAATGTCATCAGAATCCAAAATGTCTCCTTATGGGAAACATACAGGAAAAAACGTAAATGGACTTCCACGGTGGAATCAGGAAAAATATGAGTATTGTCCATACGCAGCAGAAAAAAACCGTAAACAAATTGATGAAAATGAGTTGTTGCCGGAAATTACTGATAACGTCATTGAGCTGTATAATCTTTTAAGAGACAATTTTGACAGAGTAGTGTATGTAGTACAAAAATCTCTTGATATTCGTTGTTCACCTAAATTCTGGAAGGAAGCCTTAAAACAGTATTTGGCGAATAATGCTTATCTGTATCCTTGGCTAACAGAATCCAATCTGCCTTACATTTTTGCGTTAAGGGGAATGACTCACAACAGAGTATTCGGTCAAAGGGTCAGAATTGGTACGGAGCTTTATGAAAAACTAAACAAACATAAGTACGTTAATATGCTTGATGTAGACAATCAGAACGATGATTACCGGATTATATCTAATAAGGGCGGATTCCTGAATATTGAATTCAGATTTGCAGGACACCAACAAAAAGCCGGAGATGGTGAAACTCTTGTCGAGTCCGTAAGATTCTGCATTGATGATTTGATGACGGGAAAAATGGTTCATGACAAACGAATTGAATTCGATGAGACATACTTCATGAACATAGTCAATAGCCAAAAAAGCAATTATCGTAATAAAACGCTTCTTGACATTGCAAATAAACTTATGCCCCCATTAAGTTAATGGGTTCTGTCAGGACAGTATTTTACGTGGACGAAAAAGGTATTAAACCTTATACCTTTGATGTCTATGACGACAGGCTTGAATTTGTGGAATGCAGGCACAGCAGCTCAGCTTCAGCACAGGACGAGGAATATGTTCCGGACGATGATGATCTGCCGTTTGTTTGATTACCATAAAAGCCAAAATCCACTTTTGTCCCATTGGGGCAGAAGTGGATGAGATACACTTCATTTCCCTTGGATATCAACAATTTGGTCTAAGGATGAGTGATGTGTGTCTCTTAAGAAACACACATAGATAATATCAAGTTTCTTTTTTGTAAAGATAAACTAAGTGCTGTAATGTCAACAATATAATTTGCACTTATGATTTATCCTATAAATTTGATAAAACAATATTGCTTTTTTTGTGCAACAATATATTTTTCTTCTAATAATTTTGTCTATTTAGCATATTGATATAAAAACAACTATAAGGTACAATGTATGGGGTTGTGTATTTTACAACATTTACTATTTGCAATAGGTATTATTATATGATACAATAGAAAAGGAAAATAAAATGAAAAAATTTTTAAAAAATCATTTTTGGGAAATTATTACAGCCCTTATTGGATTTGGTGGAATAATTGCTTCTATTATTTCCGCAATCGCATCAAACATACAAGGATTTCATTATGTTTTTTGGGTAGTAGTAGCGTCTGAGTTTATTTTATTGTTGTTGGGGTGTTGGAATTTAAAAATCAAATACTTATATCAAAAAGAAAAAAATGAATTGAAAGATTTATCAGATAAGAAAGAGAGTGATTTTAAAAAACAAATTGCAAATCTGTTATCAAAAGAAAGTACTACTCAAAAGGATATTTCGAAAATTACAAAAAAGTTTAAAAATTTATGTAAACTTAATAATGATTTTTGCTATAGAATTCCTGATTTAACAATAAAATCATATAGATTTATTGAGAATTTAAGTAAAAGCATCTTAGATGATGATGCAAAGAAAACTCAAATTGAGAATACAAAAAATGAATATTCAAATAGTTTATTTGATTTATATAAACGATATACTACTAATATTCTTAACGAAACCCTTGATCTACTTGCGACTTATCTTAATATATACGGTAAAAAGGAAAAATTATCGGCTACCGTTAAATTGTTTAATACTCCTTATAAAAGTAATTATACAAATGCAAAAGACATAATTGTATATACTGCATTTAGAGATAAAATTACTTTTGAGGAGCATAAAAGAGAAATCGGTTCGGAACCGTATACAATAACAGGAAACGCAGATTTTGTTAGGTGTTTATCTAAAGATCAATTTATCATTAATAATGAATGCAAAAAAAGGTGACGAGAATTATTTGAACGAGCACGAGGACTTTGATTCTTATTATAATAGTGCTATTGTTGTTCCTATAAGAATAAAACAACCTAATAATTCGATGAATTATTATGGTTATTTATGCTGTGATTGTTTAAACACAGATAAAAACATACATATTTTTGACGAAGGAAGTGCTGATTTGTTGTTTTCAGTAGCTCAATTGTATAGTATGTTTTTGGAAACATTAAATTCCAATTGGCACGAAAGATATAATGATGAAGATAATCCCCACTTTATAAATCTAATATATAAATATACATACAAAGGGAAACGAGGTAATTCGTAGTAATGAACACCAAGAAGGTTATATCAAGAATTAAAAAAACTTCAAGTAATACACAACCCCAAAAGCATCCTATTGCTTATAATGGCAAATTCAGATTATCTTTTTGTCTAAAGCCATTAATGCCAAGTGAATATACTTGGGAAGAAAGAAAAAGAATAAGAGATTATGAGCAGCAAATACTAAAAAAATAGTGCTTTCAAACATTTAAAACACACTCATATTTTTCTGTCGAAACTGGTATCTTGTGTTTTAAAGTCGGATAACCCTAATGTCTTTATGTTTTTTTGCCTAATGAACAAATTATGATTCAACTATTCTCTTACTTTTTCTTTATAAGCTATTGTTTTTTGGAAAAATGGCATATAATATATTCGATGAATGATGATTGCACATTCTATTAGTGCTCACCACTATGAGGGAAGACTGTTACTATTAGTGCTCACCACTACGAGGGAAGACTGTTGCTATTAGTGCTCACCACTACGAGGGAAGACTGAAAGCAATCATACATAACGAGGGGGGAAAGATGTATGCTTTCTCCCTTATTTACTTGGATGCATGATTATTTTGCTAAGTTATTTTTTATAAAACTATTGATTTTTCCGCAAGTTTAGCATATAATATGTTACAGAACGATGTTGGTTACTCATCTTAAGGTTGTGCTTCGCTACCGTCTGATTATCATATCAGGAGAATGCGACGTTTTTTAAGGTTGTGCTTCGCTACCGTCTGATTATCACATCAGGAGAATGCGACGTTTTTTAAGGTTGTGCTTCGCTACCGTCTGATTATCACATCAGGAGAATGCGACTGAAAAGTAACAGAAATCTTGAGCGGTTGCGTATCGTAATCGCTCATTTTTCGTATCAGGAGATAAAATAATGGATATTGATTTTTATTATGTACAAGATGAGTATATTGCATATCTAAAACAGGCTGAAAAGCTTGCTCGTGGATTCACTTGTGTTCCCAATACTCAATATCGTTCCAGAAATAAGTTCTTATTTGGTGCTTGTTTTCAACGTAACGGAATAAATTATTTTGTACCCGTATCACACCAAATCAAGCATGGAGATAACAACATTATTATGAAAACAAAACCCAAAAAGGGTAAAGCGTTCGAGTTAGGCTCTTTGAGATTTGCATATATGATTCCTGTTCCTAAAAAATGTTTGGTATTATTGGAAATAAAGAACATACCTGAATATGAACAAAAAAGACGAATTAATGATGAATTGGCATTTTGCAGAAGAAATATTGACAAGATTAAGCGTCAAGCTCAAAAGACTTTTGAAGCAATAACTTCATCAAAGAATGATAAACTCCTTCGTAATAGCTGCGATTTTTCTATTTTACAAAATGCGTACATATCTTACTGTCAAGAAAACGGCATAGTTCTTCCTAAGGTCTTACAGGAACAAATTGATAACCAATCTCCTCAATCCGAGGTATCACAAACATCTACTACCCCCAAGTCTGCTGAATCACGCAGTCAAGAGCCATTCTATTTTGGAAAAAAAGCTATACTCGGTCATAAGCCCACCTCCAAACGGCAAGAGCCTGAAAGCAGCAGGGATAAAAGCAAGCAAAGCCACCGCAACAACAATAACATAGAATGACTCTCAAAATGGCTTTCAGAAGCTTTCTGACAGCTTTTATTATGCAAGTAGTATATTTACCTTTCCATAAATAAAACCGTCCTACAAACGATTTTAAGACATAATTTAAGCCGCCCGATTTGGGCGGCTGTTTTGTTATGCTGCGTAAAAGCTATCTCTGAGCATTTCTTCTGCTTTGTGTCGATTGCTTCGTTCCAGTGCTGCGTATTTGTCCATATCACCGAGTCGGAGAGCAAGCTGCATTTCCTGATCGTCTTTGCAAAGCTCACTGGTCTAACTGTCAACAGCTTTGTTGTATGCTCTGACATTACGCAGAACATAGCTGTAAAGGCGGCACTCGTTGAGAAGCTGCATGAGATAATCAGGCTTTTGATACATGAGGTAATTGACAAGCTTTGCTTCGTCCATTATCAGTGTTCTTTTGGAATACATTCTGTGCTTGCTGTCCCAATGATAGTAGCGGTACATCTTGTTATCAGGCTCGTTGATACATTCCTCTATGTAGCAGTATGCAAGACTGGGATTTGCTCTGGTTTTGCTGAAAACTTTGTTATTCATATATCACACCTTCTTCTTTCTTTGTTTGACGATCAGGAAAGCAAATACTCCCACAATGACAACACCGCAAATGATAATAATAGTTGTGGTAGAGTTGTCATTGTTGCTGTTTTCTTCCTCGACAGGAGATTCTTCAGCCACTTCGGCTGTTACAGGATCTGTATCAGCTCTAACGGTTCCGTCTGTATTGGTGGCAGTATCGGGTTTGGCTCTTACAGTTCCTTCTTCTACTGCTTCTGTACTTACTTCTTCGGTCGCTGTTCCTGCTCTGTCGGGAGTATTACTGCTATTCTCAACAGCCACGATATCGGTATCGGAGGTAGTTGGTTCATCTTCTTTGGCGGTCATGGTGTCAGCATAGGATACTTCCATTTCTTCCATTTCAGATACCTCGGTTTCCTCGCTTTCATCTTGCTCAACTGCTGATGATGTGTTGGACGATTCTGATGTCTTTGAACTTTCTCTGTGGCTGTACGGTATGCTGTATGCAGGTAACTTTTTGATAAACTTACCGCTTATATTCTTGCCTTCATACTGGTTCTTGTCACTATTATATGTCCAAACAATAAGATCATCAATATGCTTGGGATTGTATTGCATTAATAGTTCGTCTTTGCTATGTTTGCCTTCATATACTTTAATATTCATATCGTATACTGTATAAGTACTTTCCAATCCACTGCCAGACCATGTTAAATCAGCATTAGGGTGTTCTCTCAAATAATTAATTATCGTTTCATTATAGGTATTGATTTCTTCACCCTCGTGACGCTTTTCGTACCATTCTTTAAAGTCCTTAAATCCTTCATCAACATCATACCCGTAAATTTTTGTTTCTAATTCAAGCTCTGATACAAACTTCTTCAATTCATCGTGCATCAAAGATGCTTCAAGAGGAATATACGAATGTTCAACCTCTTTCCAAAGCTCGTCAAATCTTTCATCATCTGAAAGATCTACAAGATCTTTACCCCATGCAAATGCCGTTGTTGCAAGAGTAGTAAGGCTCACGGCAGCAACCATAACAGCAGCGATTATTCTTCTGATAATTTTCATAATAAAAACACTCCTTTTGTTTTTTCGGGCAAAATAAAAGGCACACAACCGAAGCCGTGTGCCCGAAAAACACAAGACTTCATTGTCGCCAAACAAAACCCAAGAACAGCACAAAAGCGTGTTAAGGTAAAGCCTGTGTTTTTACCGAGAAAAAACACACGCTAAGTCTGTCCTTATTGAGTTTTGTTTGGCAATTTTATCTTACCATAATTTTCTCTGTTTTGCAACACATTTACTCGGTCTGTCTTGCAAAATACATTCTTAAAGCTGATTCTACAATAGAACTGATTTGTTTTTTGTCGATATTTGTAAAATATCTGTCAAAAACCTCACCGTCAATCTTTACTGATTTTCCTGACGGTTTTTTCTCTTTTTCTTCTCCGCTTAGAATGCTGTTCATTTTATTGTTGGTAACAACTGGTGCATCTGATTTTTCGGAAGTACTTCTAAGTTCTTTTGCAGTTTTCTCGCTGATCTTCTTTGACATTCCTCCTGTCGAATAGTCTGTGTTGGTTCGGTAAAGCTGTTCTTGTTCCTCAATACTCAGGTAGGACAGCTCAACGGCAGCTCTGACCGACAGTTCACCGTTATCTACCCAGTCTTTCAGCCCTTCATGCAGCTTATCTACACGGAGCAGTCTTGCAACGGTGTTTCTGCTCAGACCATATTCTGCACCCACCTCCTCTCTTGAATTATGTTTCTGTTTCTGATCCGCCTTGCCCTCAAGCTCCAAAAGCTCGTTGATAATGTCATTACGCTTGCCTTGCGAAAACATACTTTCATAGCGAAGTGCAAGCACCTGTGCTTGTTCCGATATTTTCAGCTCGCCAAAACCTCTCTGAAGAAGATTGCTCTCGATAACATAAATCTCGGCTTCTTCCTCCGTCAGATTTTCCTTTATGATAGCCGGAACACATTCCTGTCCGGCTATCTTAGAAGCGTTCCAACGGTTATGCCCGATCAGAATTTCGTAATTGCCGTCCTCTAACGGCTGTACGATAATTGGTGTCATAACACCGTTTTTGCGGATGCTCTCGACCATATCGTCAAGCCGTTCGCCTTCGTACAGCGTGAATTTATGGTTGTGATACGGAACAAGCATATCGACAGGTATCTGCTTGATTTGGTTTTCCTGCGACATCATTGCCCCGAAATTGAATTGTGTCATTGTCTTTCCCTCCGTTTCCTGTTTTTGCAGATATTCTTCCTTAACCCAGTATCTGATATGCCTTGCTGCCATACTCCATGACATTGAAATAACAGTATCACCTGAATTATTGAGAGGTCGCTTTAAATCAATTTCTATTTGGTCAGACTTGCACATAATCTGATATGGAACAAAGCATTTTTCAAGAGCTATTCCACCGAATGCGTGATGCTGACCAATATGTTGTTTAAACAACTCGGTATATTCCTTGTGGCTCAGAAACCGTGCCTTTTGTATTTCTAAATCGGTCAACAAGAGAAATAAACCTCGTTTAATTTCATTTGCATACGCTGTGCCGTCCCATTTCATTTTACTCTCCTTAATCACTTACGCTGAGAAGTGCAAAAACAGCAAATCCGAAAAAGGCACCGATCACCATACCTATTGCTATTCCCAAAAATAAATCCATAGTGAACTCCTATTTATTTAACATTTACTTTCAAAACACCACCAAGACAAAGTGTAACAAATATAAAAATAATGGATATTATTGTTGTTTGTCGCTTTTGTTTTTCTGTTGGATATTTCTGAGTATCATCAGATGTTTCATAATCAGAAATATTGTCATCTTTTGATTCCTCTGTAACACTGCTTTGTTCTGAATAATCGATTACTGACGATGTAGATTCCGATACATCAGTACTTTCAGCAAAAGTTGCTGTTCCACAGAAAATAGATAAGCAGACTATAATAGGAATTATAAGAATAGGAGATAATTTTTTCATGTTGTTACCTCTCGTCTGATAATTTCCTCCGCAACCGCTTTGTATTCCTCTCCTAAACGGTTCTTGTAAAGGCAAAGGCTTCTGTGCTTGTTGGTGCTTTCAGTGGCTTCTGTGGCTCTGTGAATAACGGTATTGAACAACTCGTCAGGATAGGCTTCTTTCAGCTGTTCAATGACACGTTTGCTTGCGTTGGTGTGGTCAACCATTGTCGGCAGCACTCCGATCAGACTCAGTTCCGGCTTCAATGTAGCTTTTACCTGATCAAAGATACTGTTAAGCATACCAAGACCGTCAAAGGCGAATTTCTGAGCCTGAACAGGAATGATAATGCCGTTGCTTGCAACAAGTGCGTTCATCAGCAGCACTCCAAGAGAGGGCAGACAGTCGATAATGATATAGTCGTAATCACTGATCAGCTCCTTTGTCAGCATACGCTTCAGCACCGTTTCTCTCGATAACGCTCCGGCAAGATAGCAGTCTGCATTGGCAAGATTGATGTCGGACGGTATGTAATCAATATCATTCAGCTCGTTATGCCTGATATACTGTTTAACATCGGTGAGCTTCTTACCCTGACCAATAGCTACCATCATCAGATGGCTGATTGTCGGCAGATCGTCAATAGGTTCTCCCTCGTCATTGGTAAAGCCGAGATAGGTTGACAAGTTCGCCTGTGGGTCAAGGTCGATCAGCAGCACACGTTTTCCTGTGAGCCTGAGTGCCACACCTACATTCATGGCTGTTGTTGTCTTGCCGACACCGCCCTTCTGATTAGCGATTGAAATAATTCTGCACATTGTAAATTCCTCCTGAATTTAATAATAATTATATATACGCTTGTGTATGAAATACATTACGATGAATAGTATCGTGTATATCCACACGGGAGAGAGTATCCATATCCAACTGCAAGAAATAACATCAGCAATTTTTAATGGAATTATAACTGTTTCAATAACAAGTACAATAGCACACAAAGTTGTGTTCAATACAATTTTTGCAAGTCCTAATAAAGCATCTTCTATTCTATGATGTATTCTCCTTAGCCGTGGATTTCTTGAGTATATTTTTGAGTATTTTGAGTTACCTGACATATTATTTCCTCCTAAATTGTTCTGTCCGACTTTTGCCCCACTGGGGCAGAAGTTAAAACGGATCATCCTCGTCTGCAAACTGTTCCGATACTTTCAGAAGCTCCTGCATATTAAGCTCCTGCTGTCGATATTTCAAAGCCAGATCCTTACCGAAGTATTTTGGATAAACTGTATCGTCCTCGGTAAGAATACACACACCTCTGATAACCGTATCTTCATCAATGAAAAACTCGCTTTCTTTCAGCAAGCCAAGATTTCATTGACAAGCCTGTCATCATGGCATTTGACGGAAACCGTCTGTCCGGCAGCGTATTCAAGCGTAAAGGAAAGCAGCTCCTCCTTGATTTCCTCCGTAACCTGCCGTGAGGTATAGCTTATGTTGCTTACTGTTCCGATTTTCGTGATTACATTCATTTCTCGTCTGTCCTTTCTTCCTGAGATTTGTTATTGTGTTCTTCTTGCCATTTTCTTTCATCCTCCTCGTCCTGCTTGCGACACATATCTTCCAAAGAACAGAACGGAGGAAGATTAACATTAATCCAACCATTATCTGTGTACATAATTGCCAAACTAATAACACCTCCTACGCCATTGCTTCTTCGAGGTATTCCAAAACTTCGTCTAAACCTGAAAAAGCATTATCAAGGTTGTCAACTGCATTTTCAGCTGCTTCATATCTTTCAGAACCCTCAAGGTTCTCGGGAATGTTTTCAAACGCTTCCTGTTCTTCATTAAAAATAGTTTCCAAATTTGACTTTACTTCTTCAATAGCCGCATAGATTTTCTGCAAAGCCTTTCTTCTTGAATTATTCATAATCCTTTCCCTCCTGTTTTTCCTCTATTTGCCTTACAAGTGGTATTATACATCATAGTGGTACTATTGTCAATACCCGTTTTCAGATTTTTTTATTTTTGTTTTTTCTTGACTTATACTCAATAGTGGGGTATAATCAGGTATAATATTAAAAACAAGGGAGAATTATATGAAAACCTTTACTTGTAAAATGTGCGGCAAGGAATTTGAAAGTAGTGCCAATCATGCTGATTACTGCGTTGAATGCCGTGCGGAACGGCAGCGTATCCGCACAAGAACCTATACAGCAAAAAAGAAAAACAACGAAGAAACTAAAACAGTCGGTCGGGCTGATATATGCGAGTTTTGCGGCAAGCCTTTTATCCGTGCAAGCGGCAGTCAGAAGGTTTGCTATAACTGCCGTGAGCAGTATAACAAAAAGCAAAATCAGAAGCCACATGACGATTATGTATCAAGAAACTATGATGTTATCAAGGTGTATGTCAAAAAGGGCGAGAGGGCAAAGCTGAAGGAAATTGCCGCAAGTACAGGA